>CAXUEW010000018.1:19959-25274 GCA_964250115.1 uncultured Terriglobus sp. | reverse complement strand
CAGCGTCGATCCCCGAGTTGTCGGCATCAACTTTGTGCAGCCAGAGGACGCCTACCTGGCCATGTCGCAGTACCGCACGCAGATGGACATGCTGCACTACCTGCGTTCCGTCTATCCAAAGGTCCATCTGAGCCTGCACGCGGGTGAGCTTGCTCCCGGCATGGTGCCGCCCGAGGGTTTGCGCTTCCACATCCACGATGCGGTGGTGCAGGCAGGCGCGGAACGCATTGGCCACGGTGTGGATGTGCTGTACGAAACGGACGCGAAGTCTTTGCTTGAGACCATGGCAAAGAAGCACGTAATGGTGGAAGTCAACCTCACCTCGAACGATGTCATTCTCGGCATTCGCGGCAAGGATCACTCGTTGAGCAGCTACCTTGCAGCGGGCGTGCCTGTTGCACTGGCGACGGACGACGAGGGCGTTTCACGCATCGATCTGACCCGCGAGTACGTACGGGCAGTGCTGGAGCAGGGGCTGACCTACCCGCAACTGAAAGCCTCCGCCAGAACGTCGCTGGAACATGCGTTTCTGACGGGTGAAAGCCTTTGGTCTTCACCGGACCGGTTCACAACCATGCGGCGGGAGTGTGCAGGGCCACAATCGCAGCAGCCGAGCGCTGCCTGCGCGGCATTCCTAGCAAACAGCGAACGGGCAAAGCAGCAGTGGGAGCTGGAGCGCCGTTTCCATGATTTCGAGACGGCACGGCACCCCTGACACCTTCCACTCATTAGGGCGGTCTTCCAATGACGGAGCGTCCAAATGTATCGCGCCTTCAGCGCTCGAATTCAACTGCCCGGTAACCTGGGCCTTTGGCCCAGGCTGTCATGTCACGGGCCGTCGGGCCCTTATCGCACCACACCGTGGCAGAAAGCAATCTGCTCCAGGTGACCGATCGTACAGCCGGATGGCTGAATAGATCAGAAGGTGAATCGTGCCGCAAGCTGTAGCTGTCGCGGATCGCCCGCGCTTGTGATGCGTCCGTAGATCGGATTGCCGATGACCGCGTTGGGTACGTTGAGCAGCGGATGGTTCAGAAGGTTGAAGCCCTCTGCGCGGAGGTTCAGGTTGGTTTCTCCCAGGAAGTGCAGCGAAAAGTTTCGCTGTACGCTCAGGTTCAGCGTGTTGCGGCCGGGCGCGCGCAGGCCATTGCGCCGGGTGTTCCCAAACGTGTAGGAGGCCGTGTTGGCATAGCACGCAGTGTTGAACCACTGCAGGATGGTGCCCGCGCCACCAGCGTTGCCGTCGCAAAGTTGCGTGGGACGCGTAATGGTGCCCGCGTTCGCAGCGTCGTAGCTCATGGATGGCGTGAACGGCAGACCGGTCTGGTAGACATACACCGGCGCAAGCGCCCATCCGCCTACGATCGTGTCCGCCACGGCAGCGTGCAGCGTCCGTTTTCCTCTGCCGAAAGGCGACTGGAACAGGCCGGTAAGGACATACCGAAAGCGAACGTCATTGTCACTCGATGCAAAGTTTTCGGAGCGGTTGTAGTTGTTCTGGATCGTGTCGCCTGCGCCGCATGTGTCGCATAGATCGAGCGCGGGATTCTGCAGATCGAAGGCGTGACCGTACGTCAAGGCGTTCAGGAACGACACGCCGCTGCTGAAGCGCTTTTCCAGCTTGGCGGAAAGTCCGGAATACTCACTGGCGTTCCAATTCCCTACTGTCTTTACTGGAGCGATGGTGTACGCGGACAGCGGCCTGCGTGCGTTCACGGGCGTGCTTGCCAACACCGTCGGCTGGTTGCCCTGACCCAGACCGAGCAACTGCGAACCGTGATTGCCGACAAAGTTCACTTCACCGAGCACGGACCATGGCAGCAGCTTCTGCACGCTCAGGCTCCACTGTTGAACGTATGCTGTCTTGAAGTGGTCAGGGTAGCTGACCAGCGTGGACGTGGCGGTGGGCACCAGCACGAAGCTCGCAGGCGAGATCGGCGAGGGACGCGCGATGCTGGCGGACGACGAGAGCGTGAAGCCGGTCGCGGGGTTGAGCTGGTCGCTGGACGTAGTCACGGAACCAAAGCCGAAGAAGGGCGGATTGCTGGTCAGACGATTGGTCACGCCGGTGCCTTCATCCTGCGCGAAGAAGATGCCGTAGGAGGCGCGCACCGTCATATCGTTCACGCCCGGCAAGCGGTACGCGAGACCGATGCGCGGCGCGATGTTGTTGCGATCCGGGTAGATAAGACTGCGCGGCCGTGAAGCATCGCCGGCGAAGATCAGCTTGCCGTACTGCGGGCTACCCTGGTCCAGGATGAAGTTGCCCATGCGGTTCTGCGTTTCGATGAAGGGAGCGGTGTACTCGTATCGCACGCCGTAGTTGACGGTGAGCGCGGGCGTCAACTGGTACTGGTCGGCCGCGTAAATGCCGTAGGCGATGCCGCGCTCTTCGTTCTCAGCCACGGTGCCTGTCTGCAGCGTGTCCGCGTAGCCAAGCAGCAGGTCGGCCAGCGCATAACCGGAGTTGCCGCGGCTGGACGGGTTCTGCGTGAACACGCCCGTGAAGCCAAAGCTGCTACGCCCATTGGATGTGGCAAAGGTTTGCGGGCGAATCCAGAGGAACTCTCCTCCAAATTTGAACTGGTGTTTTCCATGCGACCACGAGACATTTTCCGCGTAATCGAAGACGCCGGAAGTCTTCTGCAACGGGCTGTTGCCGCAGCACGGAGCCTGCCCTCCAATACCGGTCAGGTTTGTCAGGTTGAAGTTGGGGAGGCCTGAGACAACGCGCGCGTCGAGCGAACCGGGGATGACCTCAGTTCGCGGCACAGTTCCGCCGGAGATAATGCCAGTGGTCGCCCAGGAGAAGCGAAACTCGTTCACAAGCGAACTGGTGAGGATGCGGGTGTACCCAACGCCGATGCCCTTGGATGGAATGGTAGCGATGCCCGGATTGGCAGCAGGCGCGGGTAGTGCGGCCTCGTTCGCAGTGGATTGCGAACTCTGTGCATAACGGACAAACAGGCTGTCATTCCTGGACGCCTGCCAGTCGGCGCGGGCTATGCCGTTCTTTGAGTCAATGCGTTGGGGTGCGTTCCGGCGGTATCCGTTCGGGCCAAGATCCGGTGCGTTCGGCAGCGGGTAGTAGTTCGCAATGGTGCTGCCGATGGCGTTCAGCGTGGGAATCCTGTTGCCAGGGAACTGCGTGCGTGTTGCCGTTGTGCCGGTACCTGCCGTGGTCAGCGGGTTGTAGATGTTTCTGCCTGATTGCGAGAAGTCGCCGGTGCGCTCCAGTGCAGTGGGTACCGTGGCGGTGGAGACGATCTCGTCGCGCTGGTGCAGGCCTTCGTAGGCAGCAAAGAAGAACAGTCTGTCGCGCAGCACCGGGCCGCCCAATGATGCGCCGTACTGGTTGCGGACCAGCAGCGGCCTGCGCGTGGCGAAGTAGTTGCGCGCGTCCAGAATGTTGTTGCGGAAGAACTCGTACAGCGAACCGTGAAACCGGTTACTGCCGCTTTTGGTGATGGCGTTGACCACGCCGCCCGCCGAGGCACCGTACTGCGCGGAGAAGTTACTGGTGTCCACGGTGAACTCGCTTAACGCGTCCAGCGGAGGGCGGATCATGTCGCGCCGTTGATTGTCCAGGCCGCGCAGGTAGTTCACATTGCGCGCGCCGTCCAGCAGGAAAGCATTTTGCAGCCCCGTATTGCCGTACGCGGAAAAGGTGTTGTCGCGGCCTGCTGCGGTGGGGATCACACCGGGCACGTAGTTTGCCGCGTCCAGGTAGTTGCGGCCGTTCAGTGGAATTGCCGTAACCTGCTGCCCGCTGATCACCTGGCTGATCGTCTCGGACTTGTCCTCGATCATCGGCAACTCGCCAGTGACCGTCACGACGTCGTTCGCTTCGCCCAGCGTCAATGCAAGGTCTAGTGAGACTACACTATCGACCGACACGGTGACACCGTTGCGGTCGAAGCTCTTGAATCCCGGCGCGGATACATGCGTGTTGTACCGGCCCGGCTGCAGCAATGGAACCGCGGCGATGCCGCTGTCATTCGTCTTCAGGGTGCGGACGACCGCTCCAGTGTCCGTACCGCTGATTGTCACGTCTGCAGACTTCACCGCAGCACCGGACGGATCGGTGATGGTGATGCTCATGGCTCCGGTTGCGGACTGCGCGGCAGCGAAGCCGGGCGCGAGCAGAACCAGAGCGGTTGCAAGTCGTAAATGCTGGTGCTTCGAAGTTGCCATGGGCTGTACGAAATCTCCTGGATGTAACGGAACGTGTGTGCACGATTCAGTAGCTGTTGCCGGGTGCGACGGCTGACGGATGGTCGATGTCCATGGTGTCGCCCAGTTCTTTCTGCTTGGTCTTGAGGGTTGCGATCAAATCGCGCTTGACACCGGCGTACGCAGGATCGTCAACAAGGTCGTGCATCTCCCACGGATCCTTTTCCAGATCGAAGACCTGGAAGCGGTTCAGGTGCGCATAGAAGATGAGTTTGTGCTGCTTGGTCCGGATAGAGCGCTGCAGCACGTTGAGCCAGCCGAACATGGCATCGTTGATGGGCTGCGGCGTCTTTGCATGCAGCATGGGGGCCACCGATGGGAACTCCACATGGCTGGGAATGGGTACGCCGGCCAACTCGCATGTAGTGGCGTACATGGCGTGTTGGTACACCATCTCGTCAACGCGCTTGCCTGCGGCAATGCCAGGCCCGGCAATGATGAGCGGCATGCGCATGGAGCACTCGTACTGGTTCTGCTTGCCCATCAGTCCGTGTTCGCCGACCGACAGGCCGTGGTCCGCTGTAAGGATGACGTAGGTGTTGTCTGCTTTGCCGGAGGCTTTCAGCGCGGCAAGAATGCGCCCGATCTGCGCGTCCATGTGACTGATGATCGCGTAGTATTCGCGGCGATGGACCTGCACGTCACGCTTTGTCCTTGGAAACGGGGCGAGCAGTTCGTCGCGCGTCTTGAAGTCGCCCTGGTCGAACGTGTGTTGCGGCAGGTAGTTCGGCGGGATGGCGATCTTCTCCACCGGGTACATGTCGAGGTACTCCTGTGGCGCCTGGCGCGGATCGTGCGGCGCATTGAACCCGACATACATAAAGAAGGGTGCGGTCTTCGCGGGTACTGCCGTTGTCAGGTGCTTCACCGCAGCATCGGCGTACAGCTCACTGGAGTGCTGGATCGTGGCATCGTCGCGCCGGTTCAACCAGGTACCCCGGTGCAGCCAGTGGCCCAGCAGAGCCTTGTTTGCGGCGTCCCACTGGTTGCCGGGAGCTGGACGGTCATACATGTCCGAGGTCGATGCCAGGTAGCCCGGCGCGACCGGGCCCATCTCAGAAAAGCTGCGCTGCAACGCAACT
>CAXUEW010000018.1:12278-19949 GCA_964250115.1 uncultured Terriglobus sp. | reverse complement strand
ATCTGGTAGTGGATTACCCGTTCTATCAATTGCATCTGCGCCCATCAGACAATATGTATACGTGAAGTTATGGCCTGACTGCAACGCAACTGCATCAAGGTGCCACTTGCCGGTGATGAACGTGTCGTAGCCAGCCTCGCGCAGGGTCTGACCCCAGGTAGGAACGCTGCCGGCCTGGTTGTCCACACTCGAGGTGCGTGCATGAAAGGTCGTCAGGCCGGTGTTCAGCATGGTGCGGCTGGCCACGCAGACAGCTCCCGTCCATGACCCCTGGTGGAAGCAATGGGTGAAGTGGCATCCCTGCCGCACCAGCCCGTCCAGATTGGGCGTATGCACCTCCGGGTTGTTGATGGCGCCGATCGTGCGGAACATCAGGTCATCCGCAATCAGAAACAGGAAGTTCGGCTGCTTGCTGGGCTGGCCGCCAAGCAATGCTCTGCCGGGACGGCTGGTTACGGCTGCGGCTGCAACGGAGGAGACGCCAAGAAATTTGCGACGGTTCACCGGGTTCTCTTTCTCAGGTGTTCAGGTGGCATGTGTTTCCACGTTGGATTCATTTCGTGCGACGACGATTCTGCGGACATCTCAGCAGACACAAGCTTTAGGCAGACACGTTATTGTAAGGACACTTGAGGCTTTTCTACCCGTGGAATCAATCAAACTCGCTTCGATGAAGACATGCCGCCTTTTGATCGTACTAGGGGTGATAGCCGGCGGCGCAGCGGCCCGCGCTGCCAGTTTTGATTGCAGCAAGGCAAAGCGTCCGGTCGAAAAAGCCATCTGCGATGACCCGCGGCTGAACCTCGCCGATGAAGGCCTGGGACGCGTGTACCGCGACACGCTGGGCAAGCTGTCCAGCGGCAGCGTGGGTCTGCTGCGTGCCGACCAGGTGCAATGGCTGGCCTGGGTGCAGCAGGTGTGCCACGCCGACCAGGCGTCGAAATCCCCGGCCGACATGGCGAAGTGCCTGCTGCCGCTGTACGGCGAACGCACCAAACATCTTCGCATCGCAGTTGTTCGTCGTGAGGGATTGGGCTTTCTCACTCGAACCCAGTACCTTGCCTCGCCTGATGAAGATCCACCGAGCGGAGGCACCGAAGAGCATCCCGGCTTCGGCACACTGCAGGCGAGTTGGCCGGTTGCCGACACTGCCGATCCGAAGTGGGCAGCCTGGAACCGCGCCGTCGAAGCACATGTGTTCGCCATGACTGGGCTCAACCGCGAGACCGGCGCGCAGAAACCTCCGGCATGGACCGCCAGCCTCGCGGACGAAGCGGACGCCGTCATCACAGCACAGGTTAAAACACTGGAGCATAACCGTGTCACGGTCGCCGTAAACATGGAAAGCATGGGGCACGGAGCCGCCCACCCCAACGAGGCATTCGAGACGTTCACATGGCTGCTGGACAGCGGACGTCCGCTGAATGCCGGGGATGTGTTTGCGCAAGGAAGTGCGTGGAAACGTCTTGTGGCAGCGGCATGCTGGAAGACGCTCTCAACCGGCGAACAGAAGACCTGGATCTACCATGAGGTCAACGGACCCAACGCAAAGCCGCTGCAGGATGTAATTGCGAATACCGGCAACTGGACGCTGGAACCGGATGGTCTGCACATCAGCTATCCGGAATACAGCGTGGCTCCTCGCGTTTCACCAATAGATGACACAGTCATCCCATGGCTGCAACTGAAGCCTTTGCTGCGCGAAGGCTTTGTCACACCATAAGGCGGTTTACCGGGCGAGTGCAGCCTCGATTGCCTTTGTGATCTGTGGCGAGTCCGGCAGCGTGTCCGGCGAAAAGCGGGCCAGCGGCTTGCCGTCCCGGCCGATCAGGAATTTTTCGAAATTCCACATGAGTTCCGGCTCCGGGTTGAGTGTGGCGCCAAACTTGATCAGGCCGTCGATCATGCCCTGCTTGCCCTCACCCTGCGACTCCGGCAGTGCGTCGATCAGTTCCGCAAACAGCGGATGCTTCGATGGGCCTACCACCGTGACCTTCGAGAACATGGGAAAGCTGGCACCAAACGTGCCGCGGCAAAACTGAGCAATTTCCTCATTCGAGCCGGGTTCCTGATTGGAGAAGTCGTTGGCCGGGAAACCAAGAACCTCAAACCCTGCTTCGCGAAAGCGTGCGTAAATCTTCTCGAGGCCATCATACTGCGGCGTTAAACCGCATTTGGAAGCAACATTGACGACCAGGAGAACCTTGCCCGCGTAGTCTGCGAGCGTGTGCACGGAGCCATCAATGCGAGTGACGGGTACGGTGTAAAGATCAAAAGCCATACAAAAAGAATACTTCAGCCCGCTATTACAGACCGACCGCGACAGGCTTTTGCCGTTTCTTCTTATAAGCCGCCAGATCGTCCTGCCAGGAACCCAGCGCGGTGGCCAGCGGCGATTCTTCCTCGCGCAGCTTCTCGCGCTGCAGCTTGGCAATCTGCTCTCCGAAGGCCGACGGCTGCTCTACCTTGTGGAGAGTATTGACTGCGGCAACTGCCTGCGCAGGAGATGCTTCCATGTCGCCGGCCACACTGTCCGCGTAACCTTCCGGGCGGAACGAGCGTGGCAGCTCGTGCTCGTGAAACTCAATGCCTGACGCCGCCAGCGAACGCGCCGTGGCCGCCAGCGACTCGCGCTTGGTGGCCAGCTTGCGTGTGGCGGCATCGCGCAGTGCTTCCGTGGCAAATACCTCATGCTTCAGCATGTGGATCAGTTTGCGGTCATAAAGGTCGATTTCGCGGTGCAGATCGCGAAGAAAATACTTGTCCTGAACAACAGTACGCATCGTTGGTGGATGCTCCGAGGCCGATGGCCTTTTCTGGTCGATTGAATTGCTTGAGCCGTCTGGGAAGAAGCTCAGACTCCTGGGTTGACGGAATCATCGGTAAAGCGCTACAGGGCGCTCTTGCCAGGAACGCTGTGCCTAGCATACTCCCAATCAGACATGAGGGGCTTCCGTAACCCCGTGCGCCGTTTCAGACTGCACTTGAACCAGGCCAAAGCAAAGGCCGGCGTGGCCGGCCTTTGCCCTCTTACTTCCACAAAGCGCCGTTTGCGCCCTGCTGTATCGCGAGTATCTTACGCGGGGCTGACGTTCTCAGCCTGCCAGCCCTTGGGTCCCTTGACCACGTTGAAGGTGACGCGCTGGCCTTCCTGCAGCGAACGGAAGCCCTGTGCCTGAATGGCGGTATGGTGCACGAAAACATCTTCGCCGTTATCGCGCGAAATGAATCCAAATCCCTTGGCGTCGTTGAACCACTTCACATTACCCTGTTCCATTTGCCTTGTCCCTGACCTTGATTGCTGAGTGTTTCGCTGAATTCAATACGGTTTTGCAAGTGCGTTTTGGGCAGGGCGAGCAAAGAACCTACATCGAAGTTCGAACGATTGCGAACAGCGTACCACAAGTCAAAACCTGCTTCTGCAACCTTTTTTGCTGGTGCGAGTCTAAGGCGGCGCGGAGCTTACCTGCGGTCGTCAGAGCTTGTCCGTATCGTCTCCATCTCGGCGAGCAGGTCAGCCACCTGCTGCTCCAGGCGCGCCACACGCTCCGCAAGACCGGGAGCTCCCGGTTGGATGGCGAGAGAGGAGACTGCCTCGGCCAGCGACGCAGGGTCCACCAGCATGTGGGCGTAGCGCTGCTCCTTCGTGCCGGGCTGGCGAGGAAGTTGAACGACCATCGGCTCGGGCCGCTGCTCAGCCGGTGCCGCCATGCGTGCCAGCGTAGAGCCGACCGCCGCGATGTCGTCAAAGGTGTGCAGGCGGTCGGCACGGCCGCGCAGTTCACCCGGCGTCTGCGGACCACGCAACAGCAGCAGGCACAGCACAGCGGTTTCGTCGCGTCGCAGTTGAAAAACCGTGCGTGCGCGATGCTCGTAACGCTGTACTCGGCTGCCGTGATCCACCGACACAAGATCGTTGTCCTCAAGCGAACGCAGCGCTCCACGTACATCTTCTTCAGATAGCGTCATGACCGGTTCGCGTGAGCTTTTCTGGTTGCACGCGGCCAGCAACGCATTGAGCGAGAGCGGATAGTACTCCGGCGTGGTGATTTCTTTTTCGATCAAGGCACCCAGCACACGGGCTTCTACCAGGGTCAGTTGCATGGCTCCATGTTAGCGACCCAGAGTTACACCTGCCGCTGCATAGATTGCCTCCATGGCGACCATGTCCGCGAGGCCGTCTTCGCCGGGCGTTAGCGGCTGCGCTCCGTCGCGTACCTCGGCAGCTAGAGCTTCGGCCTCCAGCCGGAACTGTGAGGCGATTCCGCTGGGTGTCTGCTCATCCAGCTTCATCCGGCGGCCTGTTGATGGATCCATGTACTCGCCCGTGAGGCGCAGGCGTTCGCGGTGACTGAAGGCAGGTGCCAGCAACAGCGTTCCATTGCTACCCGTGACGCGCAGCGTATCAGGTATGTACTCGCGGTAAGACGACCTGCAAGCTGCTTTCGCGCCCGAGGGGAAGCTGCTGGTCCAGTCGATACTCTGCTCCAGGCCGTTCGAGTCGCAGACGGCGCTTGCAGCCGCGACGCCGCAGGGCTCCTCGCCCAGCAGGTACCGCGCCGCGTTGAGCGCGTAGATACCCACGTCGTAGAGCGACCCGCCTCCGGCAAGCGACGGATCGACTCGCCAGCCAGGGTCAAGCCGGAAACCAAAGCCGGACTCGATGCGCAGTCCGGTACCAAGCACGCCGCTGCGCAGCAGGTGCCGCGCACGTTGATGCACAAAGGTATGGGGGCAGCGATACGCAATGCTCAGCCGAACATTCGCCGCACGGCATGCGGCAATCATCGCCCGTGCATCGTTCGCAGTAGACGCCATGGGCTTCTCGCACAGGACGTGCTTGCCTGCCGCGGCGGCACGCTCCGTAAACTCGCGATGCATGCTGACCGGCAGTGCTAGATAAACCGCATGGATGGCAGGGTTATCGCACACGCGGTCAAAGTCTGTATAGGTCAGGGCCTGCGGCACGCGGTGCTTATCCGCGACGCTGCGCGCTTTCTCCGCATTCCCGCTTACGACAGTAGCAACCGCGCAGGTAGGTGAGTCGCGGAGCGCATCCAGAAAGTATCCTGCAATGTGTCCCAGGCCCACGACCGCGTAACCAAAACGTGCAGTTGTCGTTGCACTAAGGGCGTCAGGCCGGACTTGCCGAAAGATGTCTCGCAGTGCCAATACTCCTCCTGCGCGGTCAAGGCGAGTGCCGCCGCAAAACTCTATAGTGGCAGAAAACGGGATGCTGACCGGGGTGAAGCTGACAAGCAGCAGTTGTTGAGAACAGGTTCCTGTTTTGGCACCATGTGACGTTGTGAAGTGGCCTTTTCGTATCGACTGAGGGACGAGGCTCAGGTAAAGTTGTGACAGGGCCGAACCTTTGCCCGCACGAACTTGCCTTTTCCGCGCGGCGTTCCCTGCCGAAGGCAGGATGACTACCCGGCGGATCCTCAATCTTCTACGGAGCGTTTCCTGTTCATGGCGGCAAATTCCCCTTTTCGACGTTTTTCTCGTGGTTTCACGCTGGGTGCCCTTTCGCTGCTTTTGATTTCCGCCATACGCGCGGACGAGGTGCCCCGCATGCCCACCATGCCTGTCTCTCGCACCGCGCATGCGGGCCTGCTGGATACCTTCCGCTTGAAGTTGCACCATCTGCACACGGGTGAATCGATCGATGTGGCCTACAAGCAGGGCGGCCAGTACTCCAATATGGGTGTTGCCATGCTGAACCGCTTCCTTCGCGACCATCGCACCGACGATACAGCCGATTACGACCCGCGTGAGTTCGACCTGCTACATGCCCTGCTGACCAAGCTGCACCGGCCGGGGGCAACCATCGACATCATCTGCGGCTTCCGCACACCGCAATCCAACCAATTCCTTCGTACCCGGTCAGCAGAAACCGGCGTTGCCGAGCATTCACAGCACATCCTGTCCAAGGCAATCGATATCCGCATTCCCGGTGTCAGCACGCGCGCACTGCGCGATGCGGCGCTCAGCCTTGGAATGGGCGGCGTCGGCTACTACCCGAAGAGCGGCTTTGTGCATGTGGATGTAGGCCCGGTGCGGCAGTGGCAGTTCGGTGCTCCCGCGCCTCGGCAGTATGCCTCGCGTGGCACACGCGGCCACCGTCGGCGGCACAGCGCGTAAGAAGATTCAGAGCGAACGAAGGGCGGCCTCATGGCCGCCCTTCTGTCTTCTCGATCAGGGTCTTTCTGATGGTCGGGACGACAAGATTCGAACTTGCGACCTCACCCACCCCAAGGGTGCGCTCTACCAGGCTGAGCCACGTCCCGACAGGGCAATATGCCGTCTGTCTGGCAAGAAGCAGAGGCTTCCCGCCAGCCATAGTGTACACCGGGCATACTGACAGATGAAG
The DNA here is from genome assembly GCA_964250115.1 of uncultured Terriglobus sp. Classification (GTDB taxonomy): domain Bacteria; phylum Acidobacteriota; class Terriglobia; order Terriglobales; family Acidobacteriaceae; genus Terriglobus. Next base: position 13,579 of record CAXUEW010000018.1, on the reverse strand, counting down.
CGCTGAGGACTACTGCGGCCCTGTGCGGCTGTGCAGGTGCAGCCGGTAGCTGATGCCAATGCTGGCGTTGACCGGGTGAAAGTACGGTGCCATGTAGGTGAAGCGCCAACGCTGCCGCTGCACGTCGGCACGCAGGCCGAAGTTTCGACTTACCTGGTAATCAAATCCTCCACCGTAGCTGCGGATAGCCGTATAGTCGCGCTGGTAATCGGGATCGGTTGAATTGTTGAAGCCGCCCCGGCCAAGACCGAACATGTACTCCGCGTGAGGCTGCAGCCGATAGCGGCTGTAACTGAGGCGGGGGCCGCCCGACAGCGAAGACTCGTTGATGGAATTGGAATGTGAATTCGCGCCGCGCAAGTCCAGGCCAATATCCGTGTAAGGCAGTACCCGGATTCCATCGACATTAACGCCCGCTGTGACGCCGATCGCGTTGGGTGAGTTCAGGAAGTCAGGGTGCACGTACGAAAGCATGCCGTAAAAGCCGATGCGTACCCGCTGGTCGGCTGTTTGCACGGCCTGGGCATGCGCGGGAAGAACAGTCAGGCTAAGGAGAACTGCCGCGGGGAGGAGGCGTTCAGCCTTGACATTGAAAAACATTCACGGATCATAGCCTGTAAATACCGGCAATTCGTATTTGTGAGATCAGTAAAATTGCGAGTCATTCCACATTTAATTGCTGCATTTTTCTTCGGCTTGAGCATGTTCCGATTCGGCACCTTTCAGGCGGAATCCCAGCCGCCCGGAGATCGCTGTAGGCAGCCTGCAGAGGAGACTGGACCGAGACGAAAACCAACCTCTGCCGTGTTCCTGAGACCGGCCGTTGGAGCCACGATGTCTCGCCCATCGCACTTCCGCGCATCCTGCCGCGTTTTGCAGGTTCTAACCTGCCTTGTTGTTGCCACGGCAGGCGCAGCCCGCGCGCAAAGCACTGTATCGATTCACGACATCATAACGAGGCTGCCGAACTCGCCGCTGCTGGGGCAAACTGTGACCACCAGCGGGATCGTTGTCGGGACAATCAGCAACGGAACGAGCGGTGGCAATGGTGGCTTTTACATCAGCCTGGCCACCTATGACAACGACGTGAACACAGCAGAAGGCGTCTTTGTGGCGCAGTCTGCCATCGCGGCTTGCAATGCGGTCACCGTGGGCCAGGTAGCCACCGTGACCGGCATCGTCACCAATTCCACGGCACCGAATCTTACCGCGGCAAATACGCCCGGAACGTTCCTTGCGCCAGGCAGTTGTTCGACAAGCGGCACGGCTTCCATGACGCAGACCATCAGCCTGAGCGGCGT
>CAXUEW010000018.1:7804-12268 GCA_964250115.1 uncultured Terriglobus sp. | reverse complement strand
CGGCGTTCTCTCCAGCTTTGGCGATGCTCTGAAGTACACAGGTATGGCGGTATCCAACGCCTCGTTTTATGCGGTGGAACCTACCACGGGAATGCTGCCCGCCGGCAGTTCCACTGTTGTCAGTACAGGGCAGTTCTGGGCAACACTCAACGCAAACACCGCCACGAATAATCATCTGTTCCGCAGTGCGGGCATCGCGGGAGATGAGTACAAGCCAGCCGGCGCACCGGCCACGGTCGCAAGCTGGAGCGGCAACCCGCAGCGCGTGTTGATTGACACTACCAGCTTCGGCAGCGATCCCGTCGACATCACCGTCGGCCAGACCATCACCTGCATCAACACCAACACGTCCGGCACGGGCGCGACGCGCGGCATCGGGCTGGTGGATTACACGCTGGGCTACGCACGCCTGCTGATTTTCAAGACTGTTCATTGCAGCGTCAGCGGCAGCATTCCAACCACTGTCTCAGCGCCGGCGGATACCGCGCACTTTAAGGTGGGCACGCTGGACGTCAACACCTTTCTGGGCAGTGCCTCCATCTTCCTGACCGCGCTCAGCAAAGCGACGCTTGCCGTGACAGGCGTCCTCGGATCGCCAGACATCGTTGCGCTGCAGGAGGTTGGTGGGCAGGATACGCTGCAGTACCTTGCCGATGCTTCCAACTCAGCGAACGCAGGCGCAACCAGCTACACGGCCACGGTGGTTGGAACGGACCTGGTGAACTCCGGCTTTCTGGTTAATATCAATACAGTTAAGAATGCGAACTACACGGAGTCGGGCCGAAGTGCCACGTACACCGCTGCCAATGGCACGGTAGAAGCCCTTTGGGAGCATCCGCCGCTCATCCTTACCGGTGAGTTTGCACGCATGGGCAAGAACTATCCGGTAACCGTAATCAACGTGCACATGGCGTCGCGCGACAACATCGGCGACAGCACATCCGGGCCGGACATACGCACACAGCGCGCGGCACAGGCGGCCGCCGTGAGCGCGTTGGTGCAGCAATACCAAAGCGCCGGAGCGAACGTTATTGTGGCCGGAAACTTCAACAGCTACGAGTACAGCGACGGCTACGTGGATGTGATGGGAGTCATCACTGGGTCACCTGCGGCTGCCCGCTCCGTGACGCTGTACCAGCCCACCAGCACCACCGGCCTGCTGATCGACTTCACCACGCAGGTACCCGTGAAAAACCGCTACAACATCATCGAACGCGGCAATGCAGCCTCGCTGGAACACATCCTGGCGTCGGCGACGGTGACTGACCCGACGACTTCGACCGCACCTTTGGCGAGCTATATCAACACGGTGACGCAGCCGCACTTCTCCACCGACTACAGCGCGGTCAGCGCGAACGATCCCAGCACGCCCGCCGGCCTGACGCCGCATGACGGCTTTCTGGTGAACTTTGCCATTCCGCCGGTGCCTACGGCAGCCTCCATCGCACCGGCCGCGCTCGGCTTTGGCGACGTGTACATCAGCAACAGCAAGACACTCTCAACCACGGTGACCAACACGACCACGTTCACCAGCACCGTGAACGTGACAGGGATCGCAATCACCGGCGCCAATGCTGCGGACTTTAGCCAAACAAGCACATGTACCTCGTTAAGCATGGGCGGCACATGCACCGTGAGCGTAACCTTCGCACCCACAGCGAAAGGTGCGCGCACCGCAACGTTGACCGTGTTGACCGACTCCACCGGCAATCCCAGCTTCAGCGTTCCGCTGACCGGCAACGGCCTGGACACGACTGCGTCGCTGGCACCTGCTTCCGCGGATTTCGGCATCCAGATCCTGAATATCCCTCCCCCTGCAAAGGTCTTCATATGGACCAACGCGTCACCTGTGGCGCTGGCAATCGCTTCAGTCAACGCCAGCGGCGACTACCATATTGCAGCGACCACCTGCATCGGAACCATCGCAGCGAATAGCTCCTGCACAATTTCCGTGGTGTTCACGCCGATCGCGCTGCGGACACGCACCGGCGTGCTCACACTGGTCTCGGTTTCTTCGCTGAACAGCACACTCACCGCCCCGCTGATCGGTGTTGGTGTAGCCAACGTCGGGACCGATGTGGATGTGCTGAACTTCGGCAGCGTGGACGTCGGTAGCCGATCCCCTGCGCAGACAATCACCCTCACCAATTACACCCAGGCGGCAATTAGTTTGAACGGCGTATCGCTGACCGGCGATTTCGTTCAATCCAGTACCTGCAACGGCATGCTGGGGCCGGCGGCAAGCTGCACGATCAACGTCGCTTTCACACCCACGGCGACCGGCCCACGCAACGGCATGCTGACCGTGACAGCAAACGACACAAAGTTTCCAGCGATTACTGTTGCCCTGACCGGTAACGGCGTGGACTTCTCGATTGCCGTGTCCCCCACTTCAGGCAGCGTGATTGCAGGCCTGAGCGTTGCACCGCTGGCAACGCTAAGTCCTCTTGGTGGGTTCAACGTACCCGTCAACATGAGTTGCACAACCGTTGCAACTGGCACGGCGTGTGCGTTCGCGAAGACCACCCTGACGCTTTCCGCTTCCACGACAAACACCCTGGCCATCACGACGACCAGCCAGTATGCCGTGATCGGGTACGCGGAACTGCTGCTGCAGCCGGGCAGGAGCAGCCTGCTGCTGACACTGCTCGGCTTATGTGCAGGGAGCGCCTTGCTGCGTGGGTCGAGGCGTGCCGGACGCGCCGCTCGATTGTTGCTGGCCCTATCCGCTGTCTCACTAGCGTCCGGGCTCATGAGCGGATGCGGCAGCAAGCTTCCCGCCCGCAACACTCCGTACACCGCTCCAGGGAAGTACGACATCCTGGTAACGGCCACTGACGGCACCATCACGCATACCGCTGCATTTTCGCTCACGGTCACGGCAAAATAAGTCGTTTTGCAGCCCTTGCGCAGGCCAAAAAATGCCTGGTGGTCCTGATTTCGGAAGGGCATGGCTTTAGTCATCTCAACAGGTCACGACGATGAGGTGCCTTCTGCCGTCGAGATCAGCTTTCAGAAGCTGCACTCAGGGGCTGAAGGCTTTCCATGGTGGCGGTAGCATAGCGGCAGTGCTGTCTCTCTCTGAATCATCGCGGTCTGCCGGTAAACGACACACGCCGCCCTGGGTCTTCGGTATCCTGTACGGCGGCACGTTCAACGGCTTTGTTGCCGTGGCTCTGTCGCAGTTGTTGCCCGAGCGCGGTATCTCCATGCAGCGCGAGTCAGAGATTGCCGCCCTGATCCTGACCGCAAGCTACGTCAGCTTTTTGTTGACACCGCTGGTGGACTGCGGTTTGCCACGGCGTGTGTGGGCGTTGATGCTGGCGGTTCTTGCAGCCATCTGCCTTGGGATCTCGGTGCCTATGTTGCAGCATGCCGCGGCAAACGGCGGACACGGCAGCGGCACCGTAGCGTTGATGTTGATGCTGTTCGTGGGTTATCTCTGCAACCAGATCTATACCAGTTCCATTGGCGGCATGGTGCCGAACCTGGTTGCGCCTTCAAAACATGGAGCCGTCTCCGCCTGGATGAACATCGCTTACCTCGCGTGGACCGGCGTGGGCGGCCAGCTTGCGGTGTGGGAGATACGGCACTTGCCGCTGCTGGCTGCGTCGCTGCTGGTGCCGTTGCCCATTTTGCTTGGGGCTTCGCCACTGCTTTTTATCCGTGAAGATCGCACGCTGCGCCCGTTCACAGAGGCCATGCGTCAACTGTTTACAGACTTGTGGACCACAGCGAGACAGCGCAGCTACCTGTTCGCTTTGCTGGTGTTCGTACTGCCTTCCGCCACCTTTGCAATGCAGAACCTGTTCGGCGGCATGATCGCGGACTTTCATGCAGAAGCTCTGCCTGGCTATCTTTCAGTCGGCGTAGTGTTCACGGTTGCGTGCGTCATTGGCGCGGCGCTGGGTGCACCGCTCAGCAGCCGGTATGACCGCCGCCTGCTCTTTATCGCGCCTGCGATGCTGGCTGCGCTTGGATCACTGGCCATGGCATTTGGGCCCCACACACCGTGGGTATTCGTTGCAGGCATGCTGTTCTATAACCTGATGGCGGGGATCAATTACACAGCGACCAGCGCGCTTGTGTTTCAGATTGTAGGCCGCAACAATCCTCTATCGGCGACGCAGTATTCCGTGTGCATCGCCTCAGCAAACCTTGCCATTGCAGGCGCTGTGTACATGGACGGGCGCGGCGCTGGGCATAGCGGTGCCAGGGGCTCGTTGACGGTCGACGCACTGTTAAGTCTCGTGCTTGGCACGGGAGTCTTGGCATTGGTGTATCGCTTTGGTGGCGGCTTTCCGAAGCCTCCTGCAAACGAGGAGTGAGTGGCTTCATGTCGTCGGTGACGTGATGCTTTTGGAGTTGCGTGCCGCCTTTTGACCTATTGATTTTAAGTTGATTGCAGCCTTTTCGACGCAATGATTAGGGAAGGGCACAGCTTCAGCTGTGCCGCTCTACGCC
>CAXUEW010000018.1:0-7774 GCA_964250115.1 uncultured Terriglobus sp. | reverse complement strand
GTTGGCATGGCTAAAGCCATGCCCTTCCGAAAGCACTTTTCCCAAACCTGAGGATGATCAAACGCTTAATTGCCCGCCGCAATGGCGGCGACAATGCGGTCCATCGCCTTCATGTCGTCGCTGGTACGCGGCGTATGTGCGTTGACCATGACGCTGAAGATTAGCGTTTGTCCACTGGCGCAATCAATGTACCCGGACAGCGCACGTGCCTCGCCGAGCGTGCCTGTCTTCGCGTAGACGTGATCCTTCAGCGGAGCGTCGGGAAAGCGGGCGCGCAATGATCCGTCTTCTCCGCCCACGGGCAGCGACGCTTTCCATGCGGCTCCCCACGGTTGCGTTGCGGCGTAGCTAAGCAGCTTTGTGATGGCGCGCGGTGTCACCAGGTCGTGTCCGCTCAAACCGGAGCCGTCGAAGAACATGAAGTCTTCACCGTCGATCTTCACCTGCTGCGTCAGCCACGTGCGGAGCACGCGTTCGCCCTGTACGCTTGTGCCGCTGCCGGTGATGAACAAACCTAACTGTCTCAGGAAGAGCTCGGCGTGTTGGTTCTCCGAGGTCTTGTTGGTGATGGCAACATCATCGCCCAGCAACGGTCCAATGTGTTCGGCCAGCACGCGCGTTGTGCAATCAAAACATGTGGGCGGCGCAAGTAAAAGCTTTCGGACTGGCGAGACGATTAGCTTGTCTATAGGAACTACGGAGTGCCGTGTAAAGCTGGTTTCGTAAAACTGCGCGTGCTCTGCCTTCGCCGTGCCGGAGATTGCGATGCCACTCTTTTCCAACGCAGTCTTCAATGCGAGTGCGGCATACTCCGCAGGTTCGCCGATACTCATATCCTGCTTGTAAGGCGGAGCATCCACAGCAAGCGTGCCATAGATGTGGATTACTCGCGAACCCATAGCACGCTGAATATCGAGCGCGGATTCGCCACCCTTCGCGATAGTCTTCGCCTGCATGTCTACGGTATAGAACGGCAGCGCCGGGTCCATAGTAACGGTGGGAGCACTGCCCACTGTTGCGCCGGGATGAACCGTCAGAGCGAACGCATTGTCAGCGATCATCAGCGCGTTGATGGGTGCGCCGTAATACCAGGGTGTGTCATCAATGGACCAGTCTGCTGGGTAGGGATCGTTCGGCATCAGCGAGTCATCACCAACCACATCGCCCTTCACCTGCGTGATGCCTGCAGCCTTCACCTCGTCGGCCAGTTCGTCGATGTAACGCAACTCGTCACGATGCGGCGCGGCCTGTCCGGGCACCGGCCTTTGGTAAGGCACGGGCCTGCCAGAGAAATTCGCATCGCCCACACCCTTGAGGACAAGATCGCCTATGAACTCGCCCTTATCGTCATACAGCCCGCTGCCGATCACGCGTGTGACCAGCCGTTCGTCTATGGGCAGCAATGCCATGGCGGCAGCCGTTGTAAACAGCTTCATATTTGATGCGGGCTGGAAAAACTGGCCCTCGTTCAGCGAGAAGATGGGCTTGCCATCCACCGTGGTCACGCTGACGCCCCAGTGGGCTCGGCTGACCGCCGGCTCGTTCGTGATGGCGGCTATCTGTTCGCCGAACAGCACGCCGTTCAAGGTGCTGGGTGCGGCCTGCTGCGGTTTTGCGCCCTGCTGGGCCGGTGCAACGCGCTGTGTGGCGCTACAAAGAGCGGCGGTCAACAACAAGCTGCCAGTCAGGGTTCGAACCATGCGCCCGAGTGTAGCAGCCCTGCCGCTGCATAAAATGACGCCTATGAGCTTTGCAATCCGCGCGAAGTGTGAATGGTCGCTGCGCACACGCGTGCTTCACCTGGGCGCGCGCACGCATGTGATGGGCATTGTGAATGTCACACCGGATTCGTTCAGCGATGGCGGCCAGCACGCCACCACGGAACGCGCCATTGCCCATGCGCTATATCTGCTGGACGCAGGCGCAGACATACTGGACATCGGTGGCGAGTCGACGCGGCCGGGATCGGCAGCGGCAACCGCAGATGCTCTTTCTCAAGCAGAGGAGCAAGGTCGTGTGCTGCCGGTGATTGCCGGTGTTCTGCAGGCCCGATCGCACGCGCTGATTTCAGTAGACACCTATCGTGCCGCAACGGCGCGCGCTGCCGTACTTGCCGGGGCAGAGATCGTGAACGATGTAAGCGGCGGTCTTTGGGACACCGAAATGTTCGCTGCATGCGCGAACCTGCAATGTGGCGTCATAGTTATGCACACCCGAGGTCTGCCTTCCGAGTGGCTTGAGCAAGAACCGTTGCCACGGGATGAGGTCGCACCGATGGTGCTGCATGGATTGCACAAGCGCATAGAAGCGGCGGAGAACGCAGGCATTGCACGTGAGCGGATGGTCGCAGACCCCGGCTTTGGCTTTGGCAAACGCGGCGCGGAAAACTGGGTGCTGCTTGCCCAGTTCCAGAGCTTCGCAGAGCTTCGTGCGCCGCTGATGGCCGGGCTTTCGCGCAAAGGCTTCTTGGCGTCTGCTCTTGCCGATGCAACTACCGATTCTATGGAGATGCGTGACGTGATGACGCACTCCGCGAACATAGCTGCCGTTCTGGGCGGAGCGCATGTGCTTCGCGTGCACGATGTGCTCGGCGCTGCACGTTCGGCAGCCGTTGCGGATGCGATCCTTGGCTCGCGTAGTTAGTGCGTACCCACAGACAGGTGTTTGTACTTGTTTGCGGCTTTAGCCGCCGAGATAGTTAAAGCAGCCTGTGAACACGGCTTTAGCCGCTGAGATTGAACTCTCGGCAGCTAAAGCCTCATCTGTCGGGATCCATTCTGACTATCTCAGCGGCTAAAGCCGCAGGTTTGCCCTACAATCGGTTCCTATTGAGTCCAGACCCATATGTGGATATGTCCTACGCGTTGCGTATGGCCGGAAAACGACAAGCCCTATCGTCCTTTGCTCAAGCGCCGGTAATACTCGGCGACAGAATCGTTATAACCGGCAGGTACGGTAAACGATTTGCCTGTTCGCGCATCGGTTTCGCCCGATCGCTGTAACTGCAACTCAAGCTTGTCGACAGTGCGAAGTATGTCGCTGTGCATCTGCTCGACAAGAGCGGGATTACCGGGGAACCGAGACGGATCAAGGCCCTGCATCTGCCGGGCCAGATCGGCGACTTCCTTTGCCGCCTCAGGATCGCCCTTCACCATGCCGCGCAGTGCCTGCAGTTCGCGCATACTCTGCTGGAACGTGCGCTCCGTATCTGCCGGATTGCCTTCGGTTCCCTTTGCGCCGTAGCGTTCGCCGCCCTGCGCGTAGGTGTTGTTTCCCGTGTTCACGTTGCCGAAGGCATCGCCGTTGTATCCGCCGCCGCCGGAGCGCCGCGTCAGGTCACCGCTCTGCACCGGCCCATTTGCACCGTCACCGATATCGTTGCCACGCGTAAAGCCGCCGCCGCGTCCGTTGCCGGCCTGCTGACCTTGACCCTGTCCGCTTCCCTGCCCTTGTCCCTGACCTTGGCCCTGGCCCTGTTGTCCTTGCCCCTGGCCTTGTTGCCCTTTCCCTTGCTGACCCTGCCCGGGCCTTCCCCCAGGAGTATTGCCTGCTGTCTGCTGCTGATTTCTGCCACCTGCCTGATTGCCTGCGCCGGGCTTTCCGCTGGCGGACTGCCCGTTGCGGGCCGACTGCTGACCATTGGCCTGACCGTTCCGATCCATTTGCCCCGGAGCACGCCCGTTGCCGCGCCCTGCTTGCATGGACTCCAACTGGCTACGCAGGCGCTCCACTTGCCCCAGCGCTGCCGTCTGCTGTTCTTTGCCCGAATTGGCAGGCCGACCACCCGGAGCTCCACCTTTGCCCAGCGTTCCCTGTGCCGCGCGCAGTTGCTGACCCAGCTTGGCAAGGCCGTCTGCGATGCCTTTCTCAGTCCCGTTCGTGTTCGGGTTGATGCCGCTGCGCAGCCAGTCCGCTGTGCGCTGAACGTGGTTGTCCAGATCCGAACGATCCATCTCCGTAAGCGCGTCACGTAGCTTCTGCAAGGACTCGGGTTGGCTGCCGGCCATCTGCCGCGCACTCTCACGCATGTCGCGTTGTAGCCGCGAAAGGCTGTTCGACAGCTCCTGCCGGTCAGCGGACAACTGGTTACGTTGCCTAACCTTTGCCTGGTAGCTGTCCGCATCGAAGTTCTGGCTGCGCGTGTCGCGGGTGTACTGATCGATGCGCTCGGATTGTGCGCGTTCCTCCTGCTGCAAGCGGTCAGCCTCATGCGACAGCGCACCCATCTTGTTACCGGCCAGGTCCTGCTGCGCACCACCCATTAGACCGGTGGCCTCGCGCAGCCGTTCTGCTGCCTGCCGCTGCGCTTCCGCGCTGTTGCCGGCCTTGCTACCGCTGCGCTTCATGGCGTCTTCCGCGGATCGCATCCTGCTCAGCGCCTGCTCGATCCGCTGGTCAGACGTTGAGCCGCCGCGACTCGCCTGCTGTCGAGAGGACTGCCCCTGCGACCCGGACTGGCCCGACTGCGATCCGCTTTGCGAGCCTTGCGACCCCGACGAGCCCTGCTGGCCGCTTTGTCCCTGCTGACCGGCCTGCCCTTGTTGACCGCTCTGCCCCTGCTGGCCCGGCTGTTTGTTCTGCGCCAACTGCTCCATTTGCCGCTGCAACTGCTCGGCTTCGCGGCGCAGCATCTCCTGCTGCCAGCGCTCCTGCAGGGCTTGCTGCGGATTCTTCTGCTGGTTGGCCAGCTCTTCCTGCCGCTTGGCAAGTGCATCCAGCTTTGCGAGCGCGTCTTCGACTTCCTTCTGCTTCTGCTCCTGCGGAGAGGACGTCTTCGCCGTTTCGTACTGGTTCTTCTCCGTGTCCAGCTCAAGATCGAACAGGCTGGCAAGGTCGCGGCCCGTGCTGCCGCCGCCTCCTCCACCGCCCCCCTGCTGCTGACCGAACGCAACCTGAATTTGCCGGAAGGTCGCCTCAGCACGCAAAAGCGCTTGCAAGGCTTTCTGTTCTGACTGCAAGGCATCCTGCCACTTCGTCGCGTTCAACTTCTCAGAAGCGGGCAGCATGTTCTTTGCGGCTTCCTGCATGTCTTTTTCGAAGGTGGTGAACTCCTCATTGGCGGACGACAGATCGCGACTGTTGATGCGCGTGGACAACGCCATTACCTGGTCGCGCAGCTTTGACTGCGCACCGCCCAGAAAGTCACCCTGCGCCTTGGCCGTCTTGTCTGTTGCGCCCTTGTTGTTGATCTCCTTCCACGTCTGGGCGATCAACTCCTTTTCACGCTTGGAGATGTCGGTCTGGTTGCTCGCGCCGCCGCCACCGCCTCCTCCACCACCGCCCTGTTGCGACTGCGAAAACTCGCGTTCGAACGGGTCGGCCTGGATAAAGCTGATTTCAGTCTTTGCCTCAGCATGACCGTCTTTCGCCGTTGCATACACGCTGACCAGGTCTCCCGCCTGCAGCTTGAAATCCTCAAGGCGCAGTGTGTAGCTGCCGTCCGCATTGCGCGCACCCTGCTGCTTCAGCATGGGCACATCCTTGTCCGCGCCGCCGTTGACCGAGTAGTGCAGGTGCATGTCGCGCAGGCCGAACTGCGCCGAGCCCTTCACGTGCAGCGTAACCTCTTCAATGGGGCTGGCGCGGTAGTCGCGACCGGGCTTGTCCAGTGCAATCTGCGGCGCTTCCGCCTTGTCGGTCGCGATGAAGTAGTCCTCTGACAAGCGTACAGACTGGCCTGAGTCCGTGGCTGCGACGTGGTAAGAACCATCCTTCGTCATGGGAACGGTTCCCGTGTAACGGTTGCCTTCACCGGCGGTCAGATGTATGGTCTGGCCGTTGTCGAGTGTCAGGTTGCCGTCTTTGAGAGGGCGATCCATTTCAACCTGCAGCTCCGCCTGTGTACCTTCAATGGCACGCAGATCGCCCGCATGATCTTCCGTTTCGGTCTTCAGACCGGTCCATTTTGGATAGTGATAGGTGACCTTGACGGACTTCACGAAAGGCAGATCGACTACACGAACCTTGTAATGCGGCGACGTTAGCGGACCCGCGGTCACGTAGTACTCGACATTTTCCGGCAGGCCGGTGAAGACAAAGCCGTAGCTGCTGCCCGTGCCCATCTGCCGCTGCATGGCGACCGGTTCCCAACCGCTGGCACTGTTGAAGTGCGCGAAAATCTGCACCTTGTCTGGATGGAGGTTGGTCACCTCAGCCGTGACAAGCTGGTCGCTATTGCGACGCACGGCAATGTCTCCAGGTGCGACCGTAAGCGCGTAGAGCGGCGCTGCTGTTTTCTTCTCGCCCCGCCAAAGCAGCGAGGCACCATAGCCCATGTAGCCCGGCGCGGCGAATACCATCCACAACAAAACGCCCAGGCAGACCAGACCGGCAAGGCTCATCCCAAGCAGCAGCGGCACGGGCGCAAATGATGATGCCGGTGCACCGTCCGAGCGACGCAGGGTGTCGGCGGCCAACAGCTCCAGGAACGGATCCGTGTTGCCCGCCTGCCGCTGGTGAAAGGTAGTCAGGCTGTCTTCAAGCGCGGGGAACGCTGCCTCAGCCTGGCGCACAGCGCGTTGGCGCGACAGGCGCAGCAGCGGCCACACAATGCCAAAGGCTGCCGCCGCAGCCGTCACTGCGATGAGTAGAAGGCGCGCCCTGCCTACGCTATCAGCTGGGAATGCGTAGCGATCCAGGTAGACCACCAGCAACAGGGTGCCCGCCAGCGCGACCGCAAGGACGATTGCGATGCCGCGCAGACCCGCACGCACCTGTAGCGCACCGCGTACACGCGCAATGTACCTGTTGAGTTCGCCCTGTTTGCTCATGCGTCCTCCCGCTGCGTGCCCATGTAGCTGCTGGCCAACACCGTCTCAGCTACCGCGACAAGGAGTGCAAGCAGCATAACGTACCACCACAGGCTTACGGGCCGATACTTCGGCCCATCCCCTGCGGCATTTGCCGTCTCTTTCATTTCATCGGAAGGTGCGGCGTTGCTGCCGCTCCAAAGCTGTTGCACATCCATCGGCATAGGCTGCAGATCGCTCTCGAGCCGGTCAGGGTTCACACCGATCACGGCATCCTTGCCGTTGGCGAAACGCACCTGGTAGAAGCCTGCATGGTCCAGTCGAAATCCACGTGCCGTTCGCGCTTCCGCCAGCGACAGCGGACGCTTGCCTTCAGGATCAACCACCTCTGCACTTGCTGTCGCGCCGCTTGCGCGCAGTTGCACGAAGCTGTCAACGCGGCGTGACCCGCTAAGGCGGTCCGTGCCGGAGAGGTAACGCGCCACGCGGTCAACAAACGCCACAAAGACAGGATGCAGCGGCAGATCGTTTGTCAGATTGTCGAAGCCCGTGGTGAAGACCACCACGTGGCCCTCGCCGCTCGTACGGTCCAGCAGCAGCGGCGTGCCGTCGCTCAGCCTGGCGGCAATGCGTGCGTTGGCGGGATCTACCACCGCGGCATAGGAGATTTTCGCTCCAGCCCATCCACCGTTGTCGCGGCCCGGCTGAGCGTCTTCAAACGCCGGATGCGTGAAGTCCACCTGCCCCACGGACGCTGAACCGTTGCCCATCCGCGTGTATTCGTTCACCTGCTTAACTTCTGAACCCCACAGCGGGACAGCCGCGTAATGCCCTGCGCCTGTTCCAAGCGCAACCAGGACACTGCCACCCTTGTTGACGTAATCACGAAGATTCCGTTCAAAGATAGGCGGCAGCACAACAGCATCTGCCAGCACAACAAAGGCAAATCGAGCGGGGTCAAGATCGTTCGTCTGTGCCGGAGACGCAGCCTGCATGGTGAAGGACGCCTGTGCCGCAGCGGCCAG
>CAXUEW010000017.1:11994-25299 GCA_964250115.1 uncultured Terriglobus sp. | reverse complement strand
GGGTGCCCGTGGGTACCTGGTCAAAGGCATGCCGAAAGAGATGCTGCTGGATGCGGTGCGGCGGGTTCACGGGGGCAAACCATTCCTGCCGCCGCCGGTCCTGCGCGCGATCCGCAGTCGAAAGCCCTATCAGGAACTGAGCACGCGTGAGCGCGAGGTGCTGGACCTGCTGGTCGCAGGACAGTCAAACCGTGACATTGCCTCGACGCTGCAGATCTCTGAGGCAACGGTCAAGTGTCACGTGGGCGTGATCCTTGCGCGGCTTGAGGTTAAGGATCGCACCCAAGCTGTATTGGCAGCGCTGCAGCGTGGTCTTACGCACCTGTAAACCTATCTTCAACAAACTGACCCCACTCATACTATTGTCTGATCCGAAGTGTTTCTCCGGCGCGTTAATGTTCTGTGCTTCCCGTAAAGCAGTGCGCCAGGTTGTGAACGACGCACTGGCTGAGAACGGAATGCACATTCATGCAGGAGAATCATGATTCAACCAGCACACGTTTCCGCATCACGTTCTTCCCGTCTGTTGCTCTACATCTTGTCTGCCGCTCGGCAGACTGTACCCGTCGTCACACTTGCGATTGCAGCGACAAGCAGCGGCTACGCGCAATCGACTAACGGTCAGATTACGGGCGTGGTGACTGACGCCAGTGGTGCTGCATTGCCCAATGCGACACTGCAGGCGATCAACACGCAAACCAACGTTACGTACAAGGCCACGGCGAACACCAGCGGCGTGTACACCGTGCCTTTCGTTCCTCCGGGCGACTATGTCATCCAGGTTTCTTCTCCGGGATTCAGTTCGCTGAAGCGCTCGGGCATCGTGGTTCAGGTTGGGCAGACGCTGGAACTGAATCTGCAGCTTCAGACCGGTTCGGTCGATCAGACCATCACCGTGGATGCCGCTCCTCCGGCCATCGATACGCAGTCTTCCGCCGTTGCAACCGTCATCGACAACCAGAAGGTCACGCAACTGCCGCTCAACGGCCGCAACGTGTATAGCCTGCAGGGTCTGGTCCCGGGCGCGGCACCGGATAACTCCGGGCGCATTCGCTTCAACGGCATCCGTTCGCGCGGCAATGAGGTGCTGGTGGATGGCGTAAGTCAAGTGCCGCCAGAAACACGCGGCGATCCTGTGTCGCCCCCGCCGATCGACAGCATTGAAGAATTCCGCATCGCCACCAGCAGCTTCACGGCGGAGTTTGGAAGTGCCGCCGGCGGCCTGATCAACATCGCCACTAAAACAGGCACTAATTCCCTGCACGGTACCGTGTGGGAGTTCCTGCGCAATGACGTGCTGAACACGCGAAACTACTTCGCGCCTGTGGGGCAAAAGAAGCCCGTGCTGCGCCAGAACCAGTTTGGATTTGTGCTGGGCGGACCGGTGTACCTGCCCAAGCTGTATGACGGCCGCAACCGCACCTTCTTTTTTGTGGATTATGAGGGCAGCCGCATCCGTTCCCAGACTGTGTTCAACGTGACCGTACCGACACTGGCCATGCGCAGCGGCGACTTCTCGGCCTTCCTAGGCAACCAGATCGGCGTGGATGCACTTGGTCAGCCGATCCGGCAGGGCCAGTTGTACGATCCTGCGACGACGCAGACTGTCGGCGGCGTTAGGGTTCGAACACCTTTTGCAAACAACCGTATCCCTACTGACAGGTTCAGTCCGGTTGCGGCGAAGTTGCTGGCATACTACCCCAATCCGACAAACGGTGCGGCTTCGCAGAATTTAAGTACGGCAACGTCATCTGGCGCAGATACGAACCGCTACGACATACGCATCGACGAAAACATCAACACGCGTAATCGGCTGTTTGGCCGTTACTCGAATTACAACTCAGCCCCACTTGTCTCGGTTCCCTTCCGTTCGGCGCAGGGTGACTTCGATGTAAGCCTGGCCAAGCAAAGATCGCTTTCCTTATCTTTCATTACCACGCTTTCAAGTAATACTTTCAATGAACTTCGCGGTCAGTTCCTGCAGGTGAAACAGGATGCCGTACCTTACCTGAGTCAGCAGAATGTGGCTGGGTCGCTAGGTATTGCAGGAGTTACTAACCAGGCGGGACTGCCAACGATGGACATCTCCGGTATCCAGCAGCTTGGACCCAGCGCCAGCGGCACTTACCTGCAGGATAACCAGCGTATGTTTGCGATCCTGGATAACTTCACCTTCCTGAAGGGAAAGCACAGCCTGAAGGCAGGCTTCGAAAGCCGCTTCTATCGCCTGAAGAACTTTCAGCCTTCTTACTTCAATGGTTATTTCGCCTTCCGGTCTGCGGAAACCTCAGCTCCAGGTTCGCTTTCATCGTCCACTGGCAATGCATTCGGCAGCTTTCTGCTGGGGCAGGCAGACTCCACGCAGTACACGCAGGTCGATCCCGGACAGCTTGTGAATGGCGAGTATTATGCAGGCTTCCTGCAGGACGACTGGCGCGCCACGTCTCGGCTGACCCTGAACCTGGGCATCCGCTATGAGGTAAATACGCGTCTGGCGGACAAACGTGGGTTCAGCTCGACCTTCGATCTTGCATCCCAGCGCGTGCTTGCAGGGGCGCAGCGACCGGTTCCACCCCTGGCCCTCTCCAACTTTGCACCACGCGTTGGACTGGCGTTTGATGCGTTCAACAATGGGAACACACTCCTGCGCAGCGGCTTCGGAATTTTCTATTCGCCTATTACTGGTACCGGTGGAAACCCGTTGAACGGCGTTCCCAAGTTTCCCTACGAGTTCACCTCGGTTGCGAACAGCCCGGACGGCATCAGCCCCGTCACCACGCTATCTGCCGGGCCGGTCATTGCACAGCAGTTCGCGATTACCGATCCGAAGCTTGGATTCGGTGCGAATGTGCAGGTGCAATCGCCGAACACTGCTCCCTATGCATACCAGTGGAACCTGGGTGTGGCGCAGGCGTTGAGCAGGGGCATGACCCTGGATGTATCGTATGTCGCGTCCGTGGCACATAAGTTTGATCTGGGACGGCTGAACTACATCAACCTGAACCAGGTGCCTTACGGTGTCGCCCGGCAAACGGCAATCGCCCAGAACACGAGCAATCCTGTAACTGCACCTTTGCGGCCCTACCCTAACTTCAACAACGTATACGCAATCAATCCCAGGTGGGGTAACTCCTCCTATAACTCGCTGCAGGCAAAGCTGGAGCAGCGCGCCCGCTTTGGGTTCAATTACCTGTTGTCGTATACCTGGGCGAAGTACATCGACAATGGCTCAGAGGCCTATGGCTTTCTGGGTGGCAGTTGGCCGGAGGACATCTACAACCTGCGCCGGGAACGTACAGACTCGACCGCCTCGGTTCCGCATCGCTTCGTAGCTGCCGTGGTGTGGGACTTGCCGTTTGGCGAGGGCCGCGCGGTACGGCTGCACGGCGTTAGCAACGTTCTGGGCGGCGGCTGGCAGATCAGCCACGTGCTTACGGCGCAAAATGGGCAGCCGGTAGAGGTGGAGCAGGCGACGAACACATCCAACACCTACAGCCTGCTGCAGCGGCCCAACCTGAACGGTGACCCGATCCTTAGATCAGGACGCACCGTAAGGCGGTTCTTCAACACATCTGCGTTTTCCGCGGCAGCTCCGCAGTCGCCGGGTACATCGCCTCGCAATCCCATACGCAGCCCTGGGCTGTTCAACACGGACCTGGCTGCAATCAAGAACTTCAAAATCTATGAAGCCAACACCCTTGAGTTCCGGCTCGAGGTCTTCAACCTGACGAATACGCCTCCGCTGCTTTTGCAGACACGCACCACCTATAACCCGAACCTGGCACTGGCTTCGCAATCGTTCGGGCAGATCACCGCGGCAGGCAACGGCCGTACCCTGCAGGCAGCTCTGAAACTGCACTTTTAGCGCGACATAATGCAATCGCATCGCGGTCCTGCGTAAGGGGCCGCGGTGCCTGGAGAGACATGAGACCTACACGACGTTCGTTCTTGAGCTCCGCTGCTGCCGGAGCCATTAGCGCCGGTACATTAGGAACCAACTGGCTGCTTGCCCAGGCCGCCTCGGCCGGAGTTCCTGTGCGGGCTATTACAAAGGGACCGGGATTTCACTGGTTCGGTTACTACGACAAGCTGCAGTTCGATCCAACGGGACGGTATGTCCTCGGTAATCACGTGATGTTTGAGGGACGCAAGCCACGCGCCGACGACACGATCCAGGTGGGCATGATCGATACGGAAGACAACGATCGCTGGATCGAGCTGGGGCAGTCGAAAGCGTGGTGCTGGCAACAGGGATGCATGCTGCAGTGGGTGCCCGGAACACAATCCGAGGTGATCTGGAACGACCGCGAAGGGGACCACTTCGTGTCTCACATACTGGATGTGAAGACGGGCAAGCGCCGAACCCTACCGGCCCCGATTTACTCTTTGAGTCCGGATGGCAAGTGGGCGATCTATACCGATTTTTCGCGGTTGGAAAAGTCGCGTCCGGGCTATGGTTATGCCGGTATTCCTGATCCGAACGAGTCCGTGTCCATCCCGAAGAACTCCGGTGTGTGGCGTCTTGACCTCGTCTCCGGCGAACATCGGCTGCTGCTCTCTATCGCCGACGCGGATGCAGTGAATGACGGCATCAGCAAGCGAGGCACTGCGAAGCAGCGGCTGGAACACCTCCTAATCTCAACCGACGGTTCGCGCTTCTGTTTCCTGCATCGCTGGGACGTGCGTCAGGGTTCAGACGCTTTCGTGACGCGGCTAGTTACTGCAAAGGCTGACGGGACGGACATGTACTCGCTGGATCCTTACGGGAAAACATCCCATTTCATCTGGCGCGATCCGGAGCACATCCTGGCGTGGTCCTGGCATCCCTCCGGCGGGGACGGCTTTTATATCTACAAGGACCATACGCGCGAGGTTGAGCAGGTCGGAGCAGGCGTGATGACCGAGAACGGGCACTGCACTTACCTTAGCGGCAACCAATGGATTCTGAACGACACCTACCCGGATAAGCAGCGTCTACAGCACTCCTTTCTATATCAAATCAAGACGGGAAAGAGATTCCCACTCGGTGATTTCAGGACACCGCCGGAGTACACCGGAGAGTTTCGCTGTGACACGCATCCACGATCCAGCCGAAACGGCCACAAGGTGACGATCGATTCGCCGCATGGTGGGAACGGCAGGCAAATTTATCTGCTGGACCTTTCGTCCATTGTGGACAAGTATTGATCGATGGCCTTTATAGAGCTGAATGCGTGAACGTTTCAACTGCTGGATTACAGTCTGCCATTGAACAACATTTCCTGATCTCTACACTTTCATGAGTAATGCCCTTATACGCAGGCTTACGACATAAACATTCTGCACGTTATTAGTGGCTTTAGCCACCGAGATAGGTACCGGTGCTGCATCAGGAAGCGGCTTTAGCCGCTGAGATTGCGATCTCGGCGGCTGAAGCCATGTTTCTGGAGTGCATTACAAGCTATCCCGGCGGCTTAAGCCGCAAAGCAAATGCCAAATTCCATGCACTTCTATGCAAAGCGCGGGGTCAGCTATATTCCGGGTCAACTTATATGTAAATACACTCTGGCGAGATGCATACCCAATCAACTATAGTGACGCCGTGGAGGAACCGTGCATCATCTTTCGTCTCTTTTTGTAAAGTCTGCTCTTATCCGTTCTTTTGTGCTTTTCTGTGTCGCTGCTCCGGCGATGGCTCAACAGCCGCTTCGTACCCTTTTGGTTGGTGTGGACAAGCGCCCCGTCCAGTCTCTCAATGGCGCGTGGCATTACCTAGTGGAGCAGCCGCCTTTCCGGGAACTGTATGACGGCAAGGGCGCGGTTCGCGATAATGGTTATGCCCTGAACACCCATCCCAACATCAGCACAGGACCCCACAACTCAGAGTACGACTTCAGCACAGCACCCACTCTCAAGGTACCCGGCGACTGGAACACACAGGATCCGACACTGCTGCGCTTTGAGGGTGTGGTCTGGTACCAGCGAGACTTCACCTTTACGCCCAAGGCGGATACACGCACGTTCTTTCACGTGGGCGCGGCGAACTACCGCTCCGTGGTGTGGATGAACGGGAAGCGGCTGTGCGATCACGAAGGCGGCTACACGCCGTATGACTGTGATGCCACCTCCCTGCTGCACGCTGGCAGCAACTTCGTTGTGGTCGCTGTGGATTCCAGCCGCCGGCAGGACGACATTCCGTCTCTTCAATATGACTTTGCGGACTATGGCGGCCTCACGCGCGACGTTTCGCTGGTTACGGTTCCCACGCAATTCATCGACGACTACGAAGTACAGCTCAAACATGGGCCGAGCTTTGACCCCAAGGCATCGTCCAAAACGCTGGCCGGCTATGTACACGTGGAGGGTGCCAAGGCAGGAACGTCCGTCAACATCGCCGTTCCCGATGCCGGTGTAAGCACCACGGCAACGACGGATGCAAATGGACGTGCGGCTTTTGAGGTGCAGGCCAAAAGTCTGGACCTGTGGTCTACAAAAAATCCAAAGCTTTACAAAGTTCAACTGCGCGCAGGCACGGACACTGTTACGGACGAACTTGGATTTCGCGACATACGCGTAGACGGTACGCGCATTCTGCTGAATGGCCTCCCCGTCGCGCTGATGGGTGCCAACATGCACGGCGAAGCTCCGATCCGCGGCGGTAAAGCCAACACCGATGAAGACATCAAGAACCTGTTCTCCATGCTGCATGGGATCGGTGCCAACTTCGTTCGGCTCTGCCACTACCCGCACGACGAGCGTACGACGCGCCAGGCCGATCGCGAAGGCATCATGGTGTGGTCGGAAATTCCGATCTGGCAGCGTATTACCTATGACAAGCCTGAGGTCTATACAAAGGCAGTCAACATGGTGCATGAAATGATTCGGCGTGACCGTAATAAGGCGTCGGTGATCTTCTGGTCCGTTTCCAACGAGACGCCGAACAACCCCACGCGCACCGAATTTCTAACGAATCTTGCCAACGAAGCTCGCCGCACCGATCCCACGCGGCTCATCACAAGCGCGCTGATCGGGCCAAAGTCAGACGGGGACCGCATCGTGCAGAATGACCCGCTGATGGCGGCGCTGGACGTAGTAGGCCAAAACGAATACATCGGCTGGTATGAAGGCACGGCGGAAGATGCCGACCGCAAGACATGGGAACTGCCGCAGAAGCCTTTCATCATGACAGAGTTCGGCGCAGAGGCCACACCCGGCAACCACGGCGGCACGCATGACCGCTGGGCCGAAGAGCAGCAGGCATATGTGCTGCAGCACCAGTTCGACATGATCCGCCGCATTCCACAGATGCGCGGAGTCACCGTGTGGGTGCTGGCAGACTTCCGCTCGTCAACGCGCAACATTCCCAAACTGCAGAATGGCTTCAACCGCAAAGGTCTGTATTCAGAAACTATGCAGCCTAAGCAAAGCGTAGAGTTGGTTCGAAAGACATACGCGGAGCATCCACCGGCGAAGGCAGAGTAAGTGCGTTACGCTTTACATCAGAAGTGCAGCCGCGACCAGGTCGATAGAAGCCAGGCCGTCAATTGCTTAACCCTATGTCTAGAGGGTGTTATGAAGTTGCGAGCTTGATGAGTCTGCTGGTCATGAGGATAGCGAATGCGATGAAGTGGATTCCTTTGAGGTTTTTTGGGAGTCGTTCGTAGTCTTTGGCGAGTCGTCTGAAGCGTGCGGCCCATGGGAAGGAGCGTTCTACGATCCATCGTCTGGGCAGAAGCACGAAGCCCGTTTTGCCATGGGGTGCTTGACCACTTCCAGCCGTATGCCGTGCTGTTGCGCGGCTTCGGCAGCGTTGCATCCGGTGTAGCCTGGTCGACATAGGCCAGTTCCACCGTGTTGCCCATGACCTGCTGCACTTCTTCGGCCAACGCCGAACCTGTTCGCGGTCGCCGTGGCCCGGCCGGAGTGACGGTCAGGGCCAACCGGTGGCCCAGCGTGTCGACCGCGATATGCACCTTCGATCCCTTGCGCCGCTTGGCTCCGTCATAGCCGGCCCGCGCTCCGCTCTGGGGAGTGGACTGCAGCGTGCGGCTGTCGATGCAGATCGCGCTCGGTTGTCCCTTGCGTCCGGCCCACTCGCGTGCGAATCGACTGCACATCGGAACCAGCCCGTGATAACGGCAGCTTCAGTTGTCGTGAGAGTCTCAACCGCCATCTCCATAGCACCTCGATCGCTTTAATAAGCATTCTTAAGATGGGAACAATTATTATTGTTGCTTCCAACGACGCGTTCGCTCCACTCCGTTTATGAAGCGTGATTGCTAGACAATGTGTGAGCTGGCTCCGCCAACTGCCCAACTCACACCCTGAAAGTTTGGCTTCAACACCTGCCAGGAGGCCGGTTTATAAGTAGTTAATCGGTCATTAGGTTAGCTTTTTTTCGTTTCATAGCATGGAAACGACAAGATCGGAAGGCTTCACTCTAAATGGATGGGAGAGTCATGCCAAGAGAAGTTTGCTCAACAAGTCCCGGGGAATGACGGGCAGCATACGTTCGAGACTAAGACTTCCTTGGAAGGCCGAAAAGCTGGCGACAGAGCCGAAGCAGGTTCAGTCGTTCTTCGATGCGCAGCTGGAGATGGCTACAGAGCAGACGCGCGAGGCAGGCGAGTTCACAATTCCAGGGCTTGGCAAACTTGTGAAGGCGGAACGCAGGGAGCGCATGGGCCGCAATCCGCAGACAGGCGAAGAGATCAAGATCGCTGCTAAGACGACCGTAAAGTTCCGCATTGAAGGCAGCTACGGACGCGATCGCACCTTCAAAAGATAGTGCTAGTCTCAGGCATAAGCTTTTTGCAATGAACAGCTTACGTCCGAAAATGAAGATTCTGTATAGTCAGCAAAATTATTAGTATGACCACAAGAGCAAAAAAGCATTACTAGCAGATGTGCCAATGAGTGAAACTGCTGCAAGGTGGATTGATCCTCGTCACGTTCTAATTACGTGTACGGGTTGCGACGTCTACGGAGTGGCTAAAAAGATTGAAACTGGGCTGGCATTACAGTGTCGTTCGATCTCAAGGGTGCGGGACTGGGTAGCTTTTAACATATGAATGTTGATGCTTCTTCGCGCTCACACTGTTGATGGAACGTCATTCCGCATCAGCAGCATATAAAGCCCACCTGATACAAAGAGTCCGACAAACCACGCGTAGTCATACAGCGGATGAAGCGCGGGAACAACAATGCCGATCAATGCGGCCATAACACCCACGATCAGAGCGATCACCGCCTTAGGATTGAATCCACGGGAATATTTGTAGATGCCATCGTGACGGTACAGCGCATCACGATCAAGACGAGTCTTGCGCAGCAAAATGTAATCCGACACCATGATGCCGGCGACAGGCCCAAGCAGTCCCGAGTAACTGACGAGCCAGCCAATGTAGTTGGTGTGGCTGGCCATCAGCTTCCAGGGCTGCACGGCCAGTCCCAGCAGGCCCGTGATCAGGCCACCCGTACGAAAGCTGATGTAACGCGGTGCGACGTTGGAGAAGTCATTGGACGGGCCGACCACATTGGCGCTGATATTTACATTGAGGGTTGCAATCAGAATGCTGATCAATGCAAGGAAGGCAAGCACAGGCTGGTGGAAGTGGCCCAGCAGAACGATGGGATTCCAGATGGGTTCGCCAAAGATAACCGTAGAGGCTGAGGTGCATGCGATGCCGATAAAACTGTAGAGCACCATCGCGATCGGCAGACCGAAGGCCTGACCGACGATCTGCGATTCCTGCGACTTCGCATAGCGCGTGAAGTCAGGGATATTGAGTGAGAGCGTCGCCCAGTTCCCTACCATGCCCGTAAGCGACAGAAAAAAGAAAGCCCAGAAGGCCTTGGTCGACGCGAAGTGGCTGGGCGTATGAAGTATGGGCCCAAGACCGCCCGCCTTGCTGACCATGAAGAAAAACAGTGCCAGCGACATGACGAGGAGAAAGGGCGCAGCGACGCTCTGCAGGTGACGTATGGACTCGATACCCAACCAGATCACGATCATGTTCAGCAGCCAGAAGCCGCCAAAGGCAAACCAGATGACAGCGCCATTGCCGATCGTGGACGGCCAAATGACATTGATGATGGCGGAGATCGCCTGGCCGCCAATCCAGGACTGGATGCCGAACCAACCGCAGGCAACAAACGCGCGCAACAGCGCCGGAATGTTGGCGCCACGTGTGCCGAAGCTTGCCCGCACAAAGACGGGAAACGGGATGCCGTATTTGGCGCCGGCATGCGCGTTCAGCACCATGGGAATCAGTACGATCAGGTTGCCGAGCAGGATCGTTAGGATCGCCTGCTTCCAGTTCATGCCGCCCGCAATCAGCGACGACGCGAGCATGAAGGTCGTGACCTCCATCGACATGGAGAACCACAAGGCCATGTAGTTGTAAGTTGTCCAGGTTCGGCCGGCCGGCGCGGTGGGCGCAAGGTCTTCGTTGTAGAGACTGCTATCAGCATCGAGCATGACTGCGGTACCGCGAGGCGCTATAACCATGACCAACCTTTTCCCTGAGGGACGATGGATTCTGGTGCGGCCACGGAATGGGCGAGAACGCCTGTCCGAAGGACGCTTAAAGCGTAATGCTTATGCTTATGCTTCACGTATATCATTGAGTTAATCGTTTAACTATATTTGGCCTTTCGTGATGCCATACTTTCGACGCACGAACTGGAGGTTCGTTTGCTTTCCTATCGACCGCAGATATGGTGTTCCGCAGGCGTCATCCTGGCGTCGTCCTTCCTTTCCGCGCTGGCGCAGAGCGCCGTAACGGCGTCGCAGATCCCTGCCAGCCTTGCTAAGGAAGCGACGCTGGCGGTTCTGCCCATGCCTGCACACGTTACGGCCCGAACCGGCCAATTCGTCTTCGATCGTGGCTTTGACGTGGTGTTTTCGGGCTACCAGGAGCCTCGTCTTGAGCGGGCGCGGCTGCGCTTTCTTCAGCACTTTCGACGGAAGACCGGGATGCTGCAGTGGCCCCAGGCCGCGGGCTTGCCGCAGATTGTGGTGGAGACGAAGTCGTCCAGTGCGGCCGTGCAACAGGTGTCTGAGGACGAGTCTTACCGGATTGATGTGACGCCGGTGAAGATCGTGCTTACCGCTGCCAAGCCTATCGGTGCATTGCGCGGATTGCAGACGATTCTGCAGTTGATCCACACGACGCCGCAGGGATACGAGATTGCTGCGATGCAGATTGAGGACAGGCCCCGCTTTCCATGGCGCGGCCTGATGATCGATTCAGGGCGGCACTTCATCACGCCCAATGTAATCCGTCAGACGCTGGATGGCATGGAACTGGTGAAGATGAACGTGCTGCACTGGCATTTGGCAGACGACCAGGGCTTTCGCGTTGAGAGCAAGGTCTTCTCTCGCCTGCAGGGCATGGGATCGGACGGCCAGTTCTACACGCAGGAGGAGGTGCGCAGCATCGTCGCCTACGCGCGCGACCGCGGCATCCGCGTGATGCCCGAGTTTGAGATGCCGAGCCATGCGAGCTCATGGTTTGTGGGCTATCCCGAGCTTGGTGACAGCAAGGGCCCGTACCGTCTGAAGCATGCGCTGGGCCAGTCGTGGGAGAGACCTCGCGACGCTGCAGAAGATTCATCGATGGACCCAACGCAAGAGTCGACGTATAAGTTCCTGGATCGCTTCCTCGGCGAGATGAGTTCCCTCTTCCCGGATGTCTACTTCCACATTGGCGGCGATGCGGAAGACGCCATGATCGAATGGAAGACCAATCCCCTCATGAAGCAGTACATGGATGCGCATGGCATGAAGGACCCTGCAGAGTTGCAGACCTACTTCGATCGGCGCGTCGAGAAGCTGATTGTGAAGCATGGCAAGCGCATGATGGGCTGGGATGAGGTCTTGCAGCCGGATACACCGAAGAGTGTTGCGATCCAGTCGTGGCGCGGGCTTGACTCGCTCGCGAAGTCAGCCGGGAGTGGACACCCTGCGGTACTGTCGTGGGGCTACTACCTGGATCTGAACGAACCAGCCTCGCGTCACTACGCGGTCGATCCGCTTGCGGATGCGGCGGCCGCTTTGCCGGAAGCGCAGCGTGCCCACATTCTGGGCGGTGAAGCCGCAATGTGGTCAGAGTATGTAACGGCGGAGACACTTGGCGGACGTCTATGGCCGCGTGCTGCGGCGGTGGCGGAGCGCCTTTGGTCGCTGCGGGAGGTCAGTAATAGCGCAGCGATGTACACGCGTCTGAACACGATCGCACAGGAGCTGACCTATGCCGGTGTGCCTTATCTTGCTGCTCGCGCGAGCGCTTACGACCGCTTGACCACAAGTGTACCCGCGGCTGCATTGAAGGTGCTGGCAAGTGTCGTGGAGCCGCCAAGAGGATATCCGCGAGGTGGCAGCAAGACGTATGACTCTTACTCACCGTTGAATCGTCTGTCTGATGTTGTTCCTGCCGAGAGCGATCTGGGGCGCGAGTTCTGTGCCGTAGCTGCACGCATCGCAGCCCGGACGGCGAGTGCTGCGGAAGTAAAACAGGCACAAGCATGGCTGGCGCAGTGGCGTGACAACGATGCACTGCTTGCGCCGGGCCTTGGGCAATCGGCACTGACGGTTGAGCTGACTCCGCTGTCGAAGAACCTGAGCCGTGTTGCAGTGATCGGTCTGGCTGCGTTGGAGCGTATGAATCATTCGGGTGCGAGCGCTGCTGATACAGAAACCTTCAAGAAGGATCAACTGGCGGCATTGAAGATAGCCAGTGCACAGACAGCGGAGCTCAATCTCGCCATCACGCCGGGCGTTGCGGCATTGGTTTCGGCGATCGAACAATAAGTTCCTCGATGCACAAAGGAGGCAGTGAGAGTTTCTCACTACCCCTGCTTCGTTGTGGAGGCCTACTAGAAGATCAGTTTGCCGGCTAGCTGGATGGAACGTGGATCCGAAGCAGTTGTGATGACACCGAACGAGCCGCTGGTGTTCGCTCCGCCGCCCACGCCGCTGATCGGGTTGGCGCCGGCCGTAAAGGTGGTGTTGGGCAGGCCGTAGTTGACATGGTTCAGCACGTTGAAAGCCTCCGCACGAATCTGAAACTTTAGGCGCTCTGTGATCTCCGTTGTCTTGAAGAGTGAGAGATCGAAGTTCTGTGTTCCCGGTCCGCGAACATGCGGCAGGGTGCGTGGCACGTTGCCGTACGTGAAGTCCGAAGGGTTCTGGAAGGCGGCTGTGTTGAACCACTGGTTACGCGTCTGGTTCGGTACGGAGACGGAGGCCCCGGGCACGTAGTTGGGACGCGTCGCGGTGAAGGCATTCGCGCCGGAAATGGTGAGCGGTGTGCCAGTCTGCAT
>CAXUEW010000017.1:6322-11984 GCA_964250115.1 uncultured Terriglobus sp. | reverse complement strand
GACGCCAATGACATTGACCTGGAACCCACCCACAACGCGATTGACAAAGCCGTTCTGCGTGTTGAACTTTTGGCCGCGGCCGAAGGGCAGATTGTAGAGCAGGCTCAGGGTGCCGCGTTGCGATACATCCGAGGGATCGAGACCATATTCCGCACTGCGGTTGTAGACGTTCTGATAACCGCTGGTGCTGAAGCCGGAGATGCCGTTGATGTAGCTGAGCGCGGACTGAACACCGTTGCTCATCAGCTTGCCCATCGTGTAGCCGAAGAGGACAGTGAGTCCCTTGCTCGCCTGACGCTGCGCTGTGAGTTCAAGGTAGTGTGCAATCAGCATGCCGTCATGCGGATACGTGACAGTGACCGCGCCGTACGCAGGCAGCGGCAGCAGCGACTGCTGGCGCGTAATGTTTGCAGAACCCAGCGAGCCGGCGATCTTACCCGCATTGGGATTGGCGACGGTCGCCGTCAGTGCCGCACGGCCCAACGAGAAGTACTTGGGATCAAGCTGGTTCATGTTGTAGTTGCCGGCGACGATATGCACGCCGTGGTTACCCACGTAGCTCGCCTGGACCACGATGCTGTACGGCAGTTCGCGCTGCAGGCTAAGCGTGTACTGCTGGGAGGACGGCGTCTTCGCGTTGCTTGGCTGGTACGCAACGGACTGTCCCACGAAGCCGAGCGGTCCCAGTGCGGCGCCGAGTGGCTGCGTTGGCGCGTAGGGGAAGCCATTCTTGAACTGGAAAGCGGCCAGTCGAGTGTCGTTGCCCGCAGGATTGTAAGTGGTGGAGGTAGTCGCGAAACCATTGGTGATGCCGGTATAGACCGAGCTGAAGGTGTTCGCGTAGTAGATACCAAAGCCGCCGCGCACAACGGTCTTTCCGTCTTCTGTCAAGCGAAGCGCAAAGCCAACGCGAGGACCGAAGTCACGATAGTTCTCACGGAGGAAGTTGCGGCCCAGACCATTTGTTGCGGCGTAGAAGGTGGCGCCGGTAAAGCTACCGCTCGACGCAGTAGGATCGAAGTTGCTATAGCCGTTGTTCTGCTCATAGGGCTGCTGCTGATAGTCGTAACGCAAGCCCAGATTGAAGGTAAGCCGGCTGGTCGCCTGCCAGTCATCCTGCAGGAAGAACGACGTGCTGAAGGCACGGTCGGCCTGTCCAAGATTGGTTGCGATGGTAGCGGAACTCACCGCACCCGACAGGAACGTTGCGTAGGTGTTTCCGCTGTTGACCCCACCGGCAGGAGCTGCCGCGCCCGACGGATCGGTGGTAAGTGCTGCTGCGAACGAGAAGTTACCTGAGGGTGCATTGCGCTGCAGGTTTGCGCCGACATTGAAACGAAGATCGGTGCCGAAAGTCAGTGCATGCCGGCCGATAACCTTCGTCACGGTGTCGGTGATCTGCGGATTCGTGTAGGCGCGATAACCAATTTGCTGGTTGGCTGCGGGCAGACCGTTGCCAACGATGGGGATAGCAAAGTTCGGCACGTTCGACGGCAGACCGAGTTGCTGCGGGATGTTCAGCCCGGCACTCGCCGCTGCGAAAGGCAGTTCCTGACGCGTCATCGAAAAGCGCAGATCATTGATCAGCGTGGACGAGAAGGTATGCGTAAGTCCTACGATCGCGCTCTTAATATTGTAGTTATCGTAGCGATTCGCAACGATGGGATTCGGATAGTACGTGCCGCCCGACTGTCCGCCATTGGTGAACTGGTTGAAGTAAGCGAAGCGAATCAGCAGCGCATTCTTCTCCGTGATGCGATAGTCTAGCCGTCCCAGGGCCTGGCGCATGTTGCTGACACCGCGCTGCACAAACAGGAAGTTATTCGTGTTGGTGAAAGCGTTGGTTGGTGTGACGTTTGGCAGCGGATAGAAGGCATTCTGATATGCCTGCGCAACAGGATCGATGTTGGTGATCTGGTTGTTGGCATAGGGCGTACGACGTGCGATGGTTCCCGTGACCACAGTGCTGAAGGGGTTGTAGAGCTGAATCGGCTTGCCCGTAGAATCGCGCAGACCGGAGAAATCACCGGCACGCTGCGCTGCCGTGGGCACGCTCAGAAACTGCGGATTGCCCTGGATGAAACGATATTCCTCGTAGTTACCAAAGGCGAAGGCGCGATCCTTGTACACGGATCCGCCGAGCGATCCACCGAACTGGTTGTACCGCAGTACGGGCTTGCTCACGCTGGCGGATGCGAAGGCATTGCGTGCATTGAGAATGTCGTTGCGCCAGAACTCATACGCTGTGCCGTGAAACTTTGATGTGCCGGAACGACTGACGAGATTGACCACACCGCCCAGGGTGAAGCCATACTGAGCGGAGAAGATTCCGCTCTGCACCTTGAACTCCTGAATCGCATCGACGGTTGGGTTGATCGCGATCTCACCCGTGGTGGCAGCAAGGTTGTTCTGTCCATCGAGGATGTACGAGTTGGAGCCGGTTGGCGAACCGTTGATGGATATAGCAGAAAGGTTTGTGCCGCGGTTAGCAAATCCACCCTGAGTCACCGTGGTGGTGATGCGCACACCGGGCGTCAGTGTCGCAAGCGCAATCGTGTTGCGGCCATTCAGCGGCAGGTCTTCGATCGACTTCTCACCAATCAACACACCAAGCGTTCCGCTGGTGGTGTCGAGCGAGGCCTGCGAGGCCTCAACAGTGATGGACGCTTCGGCGGAGCCGACCTTTAATTCCAGATTCGCTTCGACGCGACTGCCCACCGTTACGGCGATCCCTGTCACAGTCGACGATGCGAAGCCCGGCTTGCTCACTGAGACCGTGTAATTGCTGCCAAGCACGAGCGGCGGCGAGTTATAAAAGCCTGCGCCGTTGCTAGTAAGGTGGATGACGGAGTTGCGGTCGATGTCCTGGATGTCGACCGTCGCGCCCGCCACAGCGGAACCCGTGCTGTCACGGACCACACCGATGATGTGCCCTGTTCCCTGCTGCGCATGCGAGATGGCCGCAGCGGCAAGGCTGGAGATAACCAGCATGGTTCGGACGGAGCGGCAGAGAGAAGAAGGAAAGCTTGATGCAGACCACGCCCTGAAAGAGTTCAACATGTGGTGCTCCTGAATTGTTTTGGAATCGTGCCCGTGCTTACGGTGCTACCCAGAACTCGAACGACTGCGGCGGTACAGTGATGTCTATCGAACGACCGGTTGCTTTTCCAAGCGGCTGATCGAGCGCGGAGATGGTGTAGCGATGACCCTCCAACGACTTGGAGGCCATGCCAGACAGATGGAACGTATAAGGTGTCGTGCCACGGTTGGAGAGAGCAATCCCAAGCTTGCCGGTCTTGCTGCGCCACACCAGGATGCGTTGGTCGTGCTGGACCACGCCTTCGTCCACGGTTAGCCTTGTGGAGTCCCAGGGCAGGTACTTCAGGAAGCCCGCGATCGCGTTGAAGTTCGGCGCGTTGTAGTCCCAGTGACCCGCTTCAATCTCAGGACGCAGGTTCTGCTTTAACTCACCGTGCGGTCTCCAGAATCCGAGCGCATAACCCGAACCCTCCAGATTGGTAACCGGCTTCAATGCATGCAGCCAGTACCATGTCGGCGAGTTCTCGAAGACCATCCAGTTCATGATGGATTGGCCGGTGTTCATGAAAGGCGATGCGATCTTCTTCAGGTCCGCCGGCTGGTACTCAAACTCGTTGGAGTACACGGGCTTGTCGCCGGCACCCTTCATGTACTTCGCCTGCAGGTCGATCTGGTCGTTGGAGTTCGATCCCACCTGGTGCCACGTCCACGCATCGATCTGTTTCAGTAGCTCAGGATCTTTACGCAGTTCCGCTGCATAGTTACCCGCCGGACCATCCCAACTGTTGGCATGGATATGCAGCTGCGGAGAGAGTTTGCGAAGCTTTGGCACAACATGGTGCAGTGTCTTCGCGTAGTCCTCCGGGCTGTAGAAGGCGATGGCGTAGGGCATCTTCGGACGCTCGCCTGTCTTAGGCTTGTCTCCGTCCAACGGTGTCATGCCGAACACTGGCTCGTTCTGCAGACCCCACTGCGCCACATGGAGCCCATGTGCCTGCAGGTAGCGAACGTCTTCTACAAGTGCGTCAGAGAACGCATTGAAGAATGCAGGATCGTTGCCGCCAAGTGTTCCACCGTAGTAGCTCTTGCTCTCTTTCCAGAAAGGCGGCGGCGACCAGTACTCCACATCGAAGCCTTCGATGCCAACGGCGTCCTGCATGGCGCGCAGGTCATCCATCTGCCCGGAGTAGCGTTCGATGATGTGTTGCTTCGACACGTCGTTACCACGGAGATAGAGGCCCATGGCGAGACGCGTGTAGCGAAAGCCGTGCAGCATGTCCTTGTAAAGACGCGTACGTTCCGACGGGACCAGATCGTGCGGTACAGCAACCACTTCCTCTGGCATGCCCTGATTCAGCGAGCCGATGCTGTCGCTTTGGATCTCAAAGCCGAGGCCCTTGATCACCTGCTGCGGCTTGTCCGGGCGAATCCGGTAAGACGCACCTAACTGCTGCGACGTAGCCGCAGTGGTCGCGTTCAGGCAACATGCCAGTATCAAAGCCATGGACCGAACAGGCCATTTCGCGAAAGCCAGCTTCGACATCACACCCTCATTGCTATTCAGTTAAACGGTTAACAATGGGCCAAGCATAGAGGTCAGTGTTTTGAGTGTCAAGAGATTTGTCACTTCATATTCATCTGCCATGTTTCTTCCCGTGAGGATCGCACCGGGACCTGCTGGATGCAGGTGAGAAAATGCGACAGGAGTCCTGCGAACACTATGGCCGCACCCAAGCTAGGTGACATTGCGAAGCGCGCCGGCGTCTCCATTGCCGCGGCATCGATTGCACTGAATAACCCGGACACCAACCGCGTCAGCGCCGCGAAGCGCGAAGAGATTCTGCGGATCGCGGAGGAACTCGGCTACGCTCCCAACGAGCTGGCTAAGGCACTCACTGAGCGCAGAACGCGGTTGCTGGGGCTGATGGTGCCGTTGAAAGACCCCATCTTTTTCAACCACTTCATCTCGCAGGTGCTTGGCGGCATTCAGGCTGCGGTCATGCAACGTGGCTATAACCTGCTTATCTACTCGCCCACCGGCAAGCCAGGCCGTTTCACGCGAGACCAAATCCTCGAGAGCCGCTTCTCCGATGGACTGATCTTCATCAACACGCGCTTCTGCCTCACGCGCGATGTGGCGGAGACCATCCGCGAGCTCGACCGCGCGAAAATCAACTTCACCATGGTCAACTCCTATTACGGCCGGGCCGATGTCAACTATGTGGGCGTCGATGACCCCGCGCTCGGCAAGGCCGCCGCCCAATACATTGCAGGCCGCGGCCATCGCCACATCGCCTTTCTAAGCGGCTCCAGTGATCTACCCACGCACATTCATCTGCTGCAGGGGCTGCGCAAGGGCCTTGTGGACGCTGGTCTTGAGCTGACCGACAAACACATCGGCTGCACCGGCTATGACCAGTCGCGTGCCTACGAGATTCTCGATAGCTGGTTTGCGGAGAAGCGGACCAGGCCATCGGTGGTCTTTTGCGGCGACGATCAGTTATTGATGCATCTTTACGACTACGTGGAGGTGCGCGGCATGAAGATCCCCGATGATCTTGCAGTGGTTGGCCGCGGCAATATCGGCGTCATCGGCACCCGCGCCACCGTCGAGATAGTCGTT
>CAXUEW010000017.1:0-6312 GCA_964250115.1 uncultured Terriglobus sp. | reverse complement strand
CCAACCTCGTTCACCATCCCTGCGTTCGAGGCGGGAAAGCTCTCTGCTGAAATGCTCATTGACTCCATCGAACATCCCGAAACAAAGAAGCGGCGAGTTTTGCTGCCCTTTACCTTTTACGCCGGCGAAACTGCCTGAGTTGTCGTGCTCCGGCACGGCGACCGAAATAATCCCTGAAATTTTTCATGGTTAATCGGTTAATGTAATTGAGTGTTGAACACCGCTGGAATCAGCGATCTCTCGAAAACGGTCGCGTCGACCGTTCATGATGAGCGATCGACGAATGGTACCCACCCCATTCGATGGGTCTTTGCCGGACTGCTGCTGCTTGCTTCGGTGATGAACTACATCGATCGGCAGACACTCTCCGTGCTGGCCGTTACTGTGCAGCATGAGATGAAGCTCACAGACGTGCAGTACGGCTATGTGGTGCAGTGTTTCCTGCTGACCTACATGGCGATGTACGTTGTGTCAGGCCGGCTGGTTGATCGCTACGGCGCGCGACGCACGCAGGGTGTCTTTCTGTTTAGCTGGTCGTTGGCGAACGCATTCACTGGATTTGCCACAGGTTTCGTCTCCCTGATGGGATGCCGTGCCATGCTGGGCGCGGCCGAGCCCGGCAACTACACCGCTTCCTTGCGTGCTGTGAATGATTGGTTTTCTGCAAAGCAGCGAGCGCTTGCCGTCGGCATCTACAGCATGGGGGGCACCCTGGGCGCCGCGATTGCCGTTCCTCTTACGACGACATTGGCCCTCCGGTACGGTTGGCGTAGCGCCTTTGTTGTAACCGGTGCTATGGGCGCCGTTATCGCAGTGCTCTGGCTGCTCGTCTATCGTGATCCGCCAAACCGTGCGGAGCAGCCTGTGCTGCCTGCCGTGCCGTGGAAGGCTGTCTTGCTCCAGCCGCTGCTGCTGGAGATGCTGGGCACTCGCATGTTGACGGATTCCGTCTGGTACTTCTTCCTCTTCTGGATCTCGAAGTACCTGCAGGAGTCACGCGGCTTCACACTTGCCGAGATTGGCGCCAGCGTCTGGGTTCTCTTCGTGGGTGCGGATCTCGGCGCGCTCGGCGGTGGTGCTGTCTCTGGCCTTTTCGTCGCGCGACACGGCCTGCTGAATGCACGTCTGCGCACCATGCTGCCTGCCGCGGTCTGCATGTTGAGCTTGGCGATCGTTCCCGCGCTGCATGACCGTGTCGCCATTCTGGGACTGCTCACGCTGCTGGCCGCATGCCACATGGTGTGGATGACCAATGTGACAACTCTGACGCTGGACCTATATCCACGCACGATGGCAACTACCATCCAGGGCTTGATCGGCGCTGCCAGTTCTATCGGCGGCTTGATCTCCGCAGGGTTGATCGCACGCACCATTCAGACCCATGGCTACCGTCCCGTGTTCCTGATCCTCGCGTTGATGCATCCCATCGCCGCCACAGTTTTGTTTATCCGTCTGCGTCCGCTCATGCGGCGCACAGATATCTATGGAGAGAAGTCAAAGCAATGAAGCTTGAAACCAGGCAGTATGACGTAGTGGTGTGCGGTGGCGGTTTGGCAGGTGTCAGCGCGGCAGTTGCTGCCGCGCGCGGTGGCGCGAAGACGTGCCTCGTGCAGGATCGTCCCGTGCTGGGCGGCAACAGTTCATCCGAAGTCCGTGTGACACCGCATGGCGCTGCAGCCTTCCACGCCTATGCTCGCGAGACCGGCATCATCTCGGAACTGCTGATCGAAGAGCGCGCCGTAAACCACGAAGAGATCTTTGAGAATGGCTGGACGAACTCGGTTTGGGACATGGTCATCTACGACCTTGTGGAGCGCACGGAGAATCTCACGCTCTGCCTGAACACTGTAGTCCTTGGTGTCGTCGTCGAGGGCCGTCGCATCAGTGCGGTCAAGTGCCGCATCGCCAATGCTGAGACCGATCTGACGCTGCTCGCAAAAACGTTCATCGACTGCACAGGCGACGGGCTTGTCGCGGCAGAAGCGGGTTGCGAGTGGCGCATGGGCAGCGAGAGCAAGGCAGAGTTCAACGAACCGCATGCACCCGCCGTCGCAAACGGCGACATTATGGGCAACTCCATCCACTTCAAGACGAAGGACATGGGCCGGCCTGCTCCGTTCAAGCTGCCGTCATGGGCAATCGAGCATAAGGATGGCAGCTTCTTCTACGATCAGGGCCGACTTCCAAAAGAGGTCCGTGGCGGTTACTGGTGGATTGAGATTGGTGTGCCGTACGACACCATCCATGACTCGGAAACCATTCGCCATGAGCTGACGCGTCATACCCTGGGTGTATGGGATTGGATCAAGAACAAGGATCCGAAGACCATGAAACTCGCCGAGAACTACGCGCTCGATTGGATCGGTCAGGTGCCCGGAAAGCGCGAAAGCCGCCGCATTATGGGCCGCTACCTGATGAACGAGTGGGACGCAATTCGCTGCATAGTGCACCCCGATGAAATTGCATTCGGCGGATGGTTCATCGACCTGCACACGCCGGGTGGTCTACTGGCGGGCAGCAGTGAGCCGGCCAGCGCAGAAGGCTACTCTGAGACAAGCGAGTACGCGACGCGCTCCTATGCAGGCCCCTACGGTGTACCACTGCGCATGCTCATCTCGAAGGACATTGACAACCTGATGATGGCCGGCCGCAATGTCAGCGCCACACACTGCGCGCTGGCTACGGTACGTGTCATGGCGACGACCGCGCTGATGGGCCAGGCCGCGGGCGTTGCTGCCGCGCTCGGTGTCACGCGAGGCATGGACGTTGCGGACGTTTCCTACACCGCCTACCAGGACGTACAACAGTTGCTGCTGCGCGACGGCTGCTTCCTTCCCTCCGTGCGAAATCAGGACCCGCAGGACAAGGCGCGCTCCGCAGATGTCACAGCGTCTTCTGAAGCAGTCTTCAGCGGGCTGACGCCGGAGAGCGTAGGAGTGCACGGGGGACTGGCCTTCTGGCGTGATCAGGCTGTACCTCTGCGGGAAGAACTCACGCAGCGTCGCGGTCAGTGGCTCGCCCTGGATGGCCAGCGCCCCCGAAAGATTAGCTTCTGCCTCTCCAACAAGACGCTTGTGCCGCAGCAGATCGAAGTTTCGCTGATGAACGTCAACCACATGTGGGACTATCGCGTTTCCGGCGACATGATCGCAGCCGCAGGCGTGCTGACGGTTAAACCTGGTGATAAGCAATGGGTAGCATGGGAGATTCAAGCTGATGCAGCGCTCCCAAGTGAGGGCTACATTCGCCTGGATCTGTCGGCGAACGAGGCGGTCTTGTGGCACGTCGCAGGCGCCGTCGAACCCGGCCATGTTTCGGCCTTTGAGATGGCTCCCGGTAAGATGCGGCGTTACTCGAGCGGTGTGACACTTGCCATGCTCGTCGAGCCAGCACAGGCAAGCTATGCAGCGGCCAACGTTCTCTCCGGCCACACACGTCCGTACCAGGGGACAAACCTTTGGCGCTCTGATCCAGCGCAGCCCTTCCCGCAGACCCTCGACCTGCAGTGGGACGAGATGCAGACGATTCAATCTGTGGAGCTCACCTTCGCCGGCCATCTATTGCGCGAATATCACGCGTATGCTCCGTTCTATAAGGACCCTCAGTGCGTTCGAGACTTCGAGATTTTGGGCAAGGTCGATGGGACGTGGGTGACGTTGCAGGAGGTCCGCGGCAACTATCAGCGCCTCTGCAAGTATCAGCTTTCGGCGTCCGTCAAAACGGACGCGCTTCGTCTTCGCATACTTGCGACCAATGGAGACCCATCAGCTGCTGTTTATGAGATTCGTGTCTATTGAAGCAGCTCAAGCATTCGACTATCTGGAGTCTATTTCAGCACTGAAGGCCGTTCACTTCGGACTCATGCGAGGAACTGCCATGATGAAAATAGATCACCTGATTTGCGGCAATCCCCTTAGGAGCCGCGCGTCTTTACAATGCTGTAGTTTGAAGGAAGTCCTAAAGTTATCGCTATTCGTGACCTTGTGAAGAGACGCAGCCTCAACTGATCGTCGTCGGTTTGTAAGTGCGGCGGGCATCGTTGACGCGCTGCAGGCGCGGAGCGTTCGCGCCTTCGGCCCCACACAAGCTGCCGCACAGCTCTACAACACGTCTGCAGATTGCCATGCACTCGCGAACGCTCTTCAACGCGAACACGGAATGTTTGCCTGATTGCTCTTGATCAGTAAGTCTTCCGCGCCCTTCGGTCGAGTCTGTTCCTGTCCGCAACGCCCACCCTGAAAAGCAAAGTCCGGGCGCTCTGCGCCAGTATCTGCTCCTTGACCGCATTTCAGGATGGCCGCTAACTGCGCTCCGTCGCGGAACACTAACACGTTTTATTAAGTACATTGCAACGTTGGGTGGCTGACTATAAACTCGACGGGCGGCCGAGCTTTAGTAATAAGAAGAGGGCGGATTGACCATGGCGAACGAAGAACGATTTTAACCCGGTTGCGCGAAGCTGTGGAAGTTCCTAAACCATCATAGGTAAAGGTTCGGCTACGCATGGCTTCCGATCAATCCCACTTTATGTAACTGTAGTCAGAGCATTCACAGAGTTGTACACGTATTTCGTGCCCGCACCGCAAGCTCCGATACTTCCATCAGGCTTCCAGCTGCATCGCGGGTGTTTGTCCATGTATGACTCGCTTGGTCAGTAAAAATGCTCTCTAACCCGCAGTTCCTTGCAGAAATAGAACTGCTGTCCTGATTCTTGACCGACTTTGCACAGTGTGGCGTTTGCAAAGGAATCGTCATCGTCCCGCAATCTCCTGTTCACGTGGCCGCTCTAATCTCGCGCCTATGCGAATCCTTCTTGTCTCTGCACTGCCGCTGGCAGTCGCTGCTCTTTGTGTTTCTGCCCCGGCTGCATTTGCGCAGAGCCAGGCAATCGACGGCAACATTGAAGGTTACGTGCGCGCGGTGGATGGCACCGCTGTAGCCGCCGCACTTGTGCGCGTGACTCAAGTGCAGACCGGCCTGACACGCGACACCCAGACGGACGAGTCAGGGTATTTCCGCGTACAGATCCTGCCGCCCGGCACATACACCGTATCC
This sequence comes from uncultured Terriglobus sp., assembly GCA_964250115.1. Lineage (GTDB taxonomy): Bacteria > Acidobacteriota > Terriglobia > Terriglobales > Acidobacteriaceae > Terriglobus. Next base: position 1,257 of record CAXUEW010000017.1, on the reverse strand, counting down.
CTCACAAAGGACGGCTTCAACCCGCAGCAGCAGACCGGCATCACGCTCGCGGCAGGCCAGGTGCAGACGCTGCGTGTCGCCCTGCCTGTAGGCTCGGTCGCTACCACGGTGGAGGTAACAGCCGATCTGCCGGTGATTGAAACCGGGCGGACCAACGCCTATAACAACGTGTACACAAGCCGCGAAGTGCAGAACATTCCGGTACCGGGGCGCAGCTTTCTTGATCTGTTTGTCGTGAACCCAATCGTGAATGCGCCGCCGCTGTCGACCGGCGGTTCGGGCACTGGTACGCCGGCGGTTTCGTTCGGCGGACTGGGCTTTCGGCAGATCAACGTGGACGGCGTCAGCAACAACGTGCAGGGCGGCGCGCGCAACCTGGTGATCAGCGAAGACGCGCTCAGTGAAGTGCAGGTGGTTACGAATTACTCGGCAGAGTTCGGTCGCCAGGCGGCGCTGCTGTTGAATGCGATCTCGAAGTCAGGGTCGAACGACCTGCACTACGGCGGCTTCCTGTTCGCCCGTAACAAGGCGCTCTCCGCGCGCCCCTTCCTGCTCGCAGACACAACGCCAACTCCGCAGTTTTCGCGTTACAACTATGGCGGAACGGCAAGTGGGCCGCTGCGCAAAAACAAGGCATTCCTCTTCGGCAGCTACGAGCGCTGGCAGCAGGACGCACCGCAGGTGTCTACCTTTGGCGGCGCGGCGCAGGCCACGGCAGCGGCGCAGTTGGGTATTGCGCCGGAAGACATCGCGTCGTTCAACGGCAGTTTCCGTGCGCACACGATCACCATCAAGTCTGACATTGTGCTGAACAGCGCGAACCGTCTGACACTGCGCTACAACTACTACCGCGATCGCGAAAGCCCGCTGGGCGGTGGCCAGATCGCACGGCAGGTAGCCAGCCGCTTCGATGAAAATCCGCAGTCAGGCACGGCGCAACTGGTCAGCACCTTTGGCCCGAACAAGTTGAATGAGTTTCGCTTTCTCAGCATCAAGCGCGACATCTCCAACGGCGTGATCAGCCCGCTTACGCCGCAGATCAACATCAACGGCATTGGCAATTACAACGGCAACCAGGACGGTACCTTTGTCTCGTATGAGTCAGGCCTGCAGTTCGTGGATAACTTTACCTGGAACCTTGGCAATCATTCGCTGAAGGCCGGCGTCGAGATCCTGCCGAACTCTTTCCAGGAGCGCACGCGCAACCTGAACGGCACGTTTACCTTTGCCGGCCTTGCTGCCAACGGTCCGCGCGGC
>CAXUEW010000016.1:0-25595 GCA_964250115.1 uncultured Terriglobus sp. | reverse complement strand
GGCGACGACGACCCGCGACCACATCGGGGCGGCGTCCACGATCGACCCGATGGTTGCGCTGAAAAGTGAATAACGCGATATCCCGGAGAACACATGATTGAACTGCGCCATCTCGAACGCTCGTACAAGACCGGGCATACCGAAACGTTTGTACTGCGTCGCGTTGACCTGTCCATTGCCGAAGGTGAATTCCTCACCGTCATGGGTCCGTCGGGCGCGGGTAAATCTTCCCTGTTGAATGTGCTTGCCATGCTGGATGACGCCTGGCGCGGCGAGTTCCTCTTTGAGGAGACAGCCGTTCACCTGCTTGGTCGCAAGCAGCGCGCGGAACTTGCGCGCCAGCGTATCGGCATGGTCTTCCAGAGCTACCACCTGCTGGACGATCTGACGGTGGCTGAAAACATCGACCTTCCTCTCTCGTACAAGGACATTCCGCGTGGTGAGCGGCAGGCCATGGTGGCGGATACGCTGGACCGCTTTCAGATCGTCGGTAAGAAGGACCTCTACCCGTCGCAACTGTCCGGCGGGCAGCAGCAACTGGTAGGCATCGCACGCGCCGTCGTTCACAAGCCCGCCTTGCTGCTGGCAGATGAGCCAACCGGCAACCTGCACTCCGCGCAGGCGGTGGAGATCATGGATCTGTTCCGCGAGCTGAACCGGCAGGGCACAACAATCGTGCAGGTCACGCATTCCAAAGAAAACGCGGGGTACGGCACACGCACTATCGAGCTACGTGACGGCTGGCTCACCTACGACTCCTCAAAGCCCCACACGCCGGAAAACCAGCAGGCCGCTTACCGCAAAGGGAGTACCGCAGCAGCATGAAACCTGCATCCACGTCGCATGGAACTGTCTTAACTGCTGTTGCGCTGTTACTCTCGCCAACGGTATCGATGCTGGCGCAGGCAGGCCAGACCGCCGGACCGCAAGCCACGGCAACCCCGCAGCCTTCACTCCGGTTGACCATCCCGCATTCGCATCATCCGTTTGACACCTACCGGCGCACATCCGTGCCGCCTGCGGACCTGAGCAACTCTCCGCGTCTGGACGCACTGATTCATAACGGCGTTCTGGAACTTTCGCTGCAGGATGCGATCGCCGTGTCGTTGGAGAACAATCTTGACCTCGCCATTGCGCGATACAACATTCCCATCGCCGAGGCGGACATTCTGCGCACCAAAGCAGGCGGCAGCACTCGTGGCGTGAACACGGGCGTGGTGCAGAACACACCGGGGGGCAATGGTGTTGGCGGATTCGGTTCCGGGTCCACCGGCGCAGGAGCGGGCGGAACCAGCGGCGGCGCGGGAGGCGCGGGAACGGGCGCGTCTGGACTGGTGCAATCCACGCTGGGCAGCGGGACGGCGGTAAGCTCATTTGACCCGGTGATCACGGGAGATGTCGGCCTGCAACATTCGACGGACCCGCTCTCAAACCTATCGATCTATGGTGTGCCGACACTGCGGAACAACAGCATCGCCGGCGACATCGGCTATGCGCAGGCATTCAGCACGGGAACCAGTTTGAGCTTTACCTACTCCGGCAATCGGCAGACCACCAACAGCACCTACAGCTTTTTGAATCCGACACTGAACTCGCAATTCCAGTTTCAAATTCGCCAGCCGCTGCTGGCCGGCTTCGGTCCCGGCCCGAACCTTCGATTTCTGCGCATCGCACGCAATAACAAGAAAATCTCTGACGAAGCCTTTGAGCTTCAGGTGATCAGCACCGTGACGCAGGTTGAAAACCTGTATTGGGACCTGGTCGCTGCCTACGAGGATGAGCAGGTGAAGCAGCGCTCGCTTGGCTTCGCGAACGACACGCTTGAGCTGGGTCGCAAGCAGCTTGCTTTGCAGGCCATTCCTGCGCTCGACGTCACAAAGGACGAAGGCGAGGTTGCACGCGCGGAACAGGATCTGACGATTGCGAAATCGGCATTGCAGTTTCAGGAATTGCTCATCAAAAACGCGCTGACCAAGAACCTGGACGACCCCATCCTTGAAGCGATGCCGGTGAAGCCTACGGACCTGAGCACGGTTGCAGGGAACGGCGCTCCAGAGGCTGCCGCACCAACGGAAAATATCATCAACGATGCGCTTGCGCAGCGGCTGGAACTAAAGATCTCAACCACCAATCTCAAAAACCGGGACATCAGCCGCGAGGCGGTGAACAACGCGTTGCTGCCCTCCGTCAATCTGGTGGGAACGTACGGTGGAGTGGGCCTGGCGGGTGTGCCGAATCCCTCCGCTGGTGTTACCTCCACCGTACCGGGAGACTATGGCGGATCGCTTTCGAACGCGTTCAATAACAGCGCTCCAAATTACTTCGTCGGGCTGAATGTCAGTATTCCCATTCGCAACCGGCAGGCCAAGAGCGACCAATACCGTTCGGAGCTTGAGACGCGGCAGGCGGAGATCCTTCTGCAGCAGCAGCGCAAGCAGATACGCATCGAGGTGCGCAACGCGCAGTACGCGCTGCAGCAGGCAGGGGCGCGAGTGAGGGCAGCCGGGAAGGCTCGTGATCTTGCCGCAAAGACTTTCGATATCACCGGCAAGGAGCAGCAGCTTGGTGCCGGTTCGGCGCAAGACACATTGATTGCGCGGCAGGCGCTGGCCGCGGCAGAAAGTGCGCTGGTAGCCGCGCGCACCGCATACCAGAAGTCGAAGGTGGAACTGCATCGTGCCATTGGGACTACGCTTGCAGAGAACGGGGTTTCGATAGAATCGGCGCGTACAGGAGTACAGGCCGCCGTACCTGGTCCACACTAAGAGCCATGCCCACAGAAGCCACTGCTGCTACGCCGCACACCACGCCCGCTGCGGCGAAGCGTTGCCGCCTGCTGATTGCGGACGACCAGCCGTACATCCTGGAGGCGCTTTCGCTGCTGCTGCGACCGGAGGGTTACGACACGGAGACTGCGCGTTCGCCCGCGATGGTTCTGGACTGTCTGCAGCATCATGATTACGACGCCCTGCTGATCGATTTGAACTACACGCGCGACACCACCAGCGGCACCGAAGGCCTGCGATTGCTGGACACCATCCGGCAGAGCTGGGACAGATTGCCCGTCATCATCATGACCGCATGGGCGAACGTCGATCTGGCAGTGGAAGCCATGCGGCGCGGTGCGAACGACTTCGTTCAGAAGCCCTGGGAGAACGCGCGTCTGCTCGCGGTGCTGAAGACGCAGATCGAGCTCTACCACGCGCACCGCCGCACGCAACTGCTGGAAGCGGAAAATCGCATACTGCGCGCGGAAGGTGCGCCCGAGTTTATCGCGATGGCTCCTTCCATGCGGCCGGTTCTGGAACTGATGCGACGCATCGGCCCATCCGACGCGAATGTGCTGGTGACTGGCGAGCATGGGACCGGCAAGGAGGTTGTCGCGCAAACGCTGCACCGCCTTTCGCTGCGCGCAGGCAGAACTCTTGTCGCCGTGAACACTGGCGCGCTGCCCGAGGGCACGTTCGAAAGTGAACTGTTCGGACACGTTAAGGGCGCGTTCACGGACGCACGCACGGACCGCATCGGACGATTCGAGTTGGCGAATGGCGGCACGCTGTTTTTGGACGAGATTGCCAACATTCCTGTCCGTCAGCAAGCCAAACTGCTGCGTGTGCTGGAAACAGGCGCGATGGAACGCGTCGGATCGTCGACCACCCGCAGCGTGGATGTGCGCATGATCTCCGCGACCAATGCGAATCTGCGTGAAGAAGTAGCAGCCGGACGTTTTCGCGAAGATCTGTTCTTCCGCTTGAATACAGTCGAAATCCGGTTGCCCCCGCTGCGTGAGCGTCGCGACGACATCCCGCCGCTGGCGGCGCATTTCCTTTCGCGCTATGCGCTGCGCTACCGCCGGCCGATTGAGGGCTTCGATACATCGGCTCTGCAGCAGATGCTGCAGTATGCATGGCCGGGCAACGTGCGTGAACTGGATCACACCATGGAGCGGGCGACGCTGATGTCCTCGGGAAACAAGATCGCCGTGGCTGATCTTGGATTGCAGACACAGCGCAGCAGCGCGGCCAGCCTGGACGACATGAGCCTTGAGGCCGTCGAGGCCGTGCTGGTCCGTAAGGCACTTGCTCGCGCAGGCGGGAACGTCAGCCACGCAGCCGAAGCTTTGGGCCTGAGCCGCGGCGCCCTTTACCGGCGCATGGAAAAGCATGGCTTTTGAGCCGCAACTGCCGCCGAACATCGGCGAAGTTCCTAAGTCCGTCATACGACAGCGGGTGCCGCTCGGCCGTTCTCGCCGAAGATTAAGCTTTGAGCGCCGGCTGCGCATCTGGCTATGCGCTTTCGCGCTTCCATCGCTGTTGCTGGTGTGGTTGGCGTGCAGGGTTTCCAATTACGAATGGCCGGTCACCTGCCTTTGCATCGGCGGCATGGCCGCGTTCTGGGCCATCGCCGCGACTTACTTCTTTGAGAGCATCATCCGTCCGCTGCAAACCCTCTCGAACATCGTCGCTGCGCTGCGTGAAGACGATTACTCTTTTCGGGCACGTGGTGCTCGGCGAGGGGATGCCATGGGCGACCTGGCTTTGGAACTGAATGCGCTGGCTGGAGCGATGCAACGCCAACGCAACTCCGCCATGGACGCGCTCGCGCTCGCAGACCGTGTCATGCGTTCCATGCAATCGCCGGTGCTGGCGTTCGATGTGGACGAAAAGCTGCGCCTGATGAATGCCGCCGCGGAACGCGCGTTTCATTTCCAGCCTGAAGAATCTCTGGGTCGTACCTCGCGCGAATTAAGCTTTGATGCCTTGCTGCAGCGCGAGGATGAAAGCGTGTACTCGCCCAAAGCCAGCGACGCTGAGTTGCAAGAGCGGTCCACCACGCGTTGGTCGGTGCGGCGTTCCAGCTTCCGCTTGTACGGTGTGCCGCACACGCTGTTTGTGCTGACCGATGTTGCGGCGGCTTTGCAGGAAGAGGAGCGCCAGGCCTGGCAACGGCTGATCCGCGTGCTTGGTCATGAGATCAATAACTCCCTTACACCCATCAAGTCGATTGCATCGACGCTGCGTGGACGTCCATTGCGTCTTGCGGCGGAGCACACCACGCAGGATCTCGATGACCTTCGCCGTGGCCTGGCCGTGATTGAAGATCGTTCGGATTCGTTGAATCGCTTTCTCCAGGCTTACCAGCAACTGTCGCGCCTGCCACCGCCACGCATGCGCGAAGTGCGTATGCATGCGCTGGTCGAGCACACGATCCCATTGGAGCCGCGCTTGCGCATCGAGGTGGAACCCTCACCAGCCGCTGCGGTCAACGCGGATCCCGATCAGTTGCAGCAGTTGCTCATCAACCTGTTGAAGAATGCCGCGGACGCCGCGCTGGACCTGGAGGCTCATAACCTTCGCCCGATGGTTCGATTGCAGTGGACGAAAGACACTGGCGTACTGCTACTCCAGATCATTGACAACGGTCCCGGTCTGGCGAACCCCGGCAACCTGTTTGTGCCCTTTTACACAACCAAGCCAAACGGCGCTGGAATTGGTCTTACACTTTCGCGGCAGATAGCGGCTGCGCATCACGGGTCTGTCTCTCTGCGTAACCGGACAGATGGCCACGGATGCATCGCGGAAGTTTCACTGCCGCTTATGCCGGTCCAAGATCACAACGCCTCCTGACCTAAGCATTCCAGCAACCGTTCGTTCACGTGATCTATCGCCGTTACTGGAATTGTTCACTTAGTACATCGATCCTGGACCTGGCTTAGTGCATTTGATCCAGCGCCAGGTTCAGTTGCAGCACGTTGACCCTGGGTTCGCCCAGCAGGCCAAACTGTCGCGTCAGGGTATTGTCCTGCACGAGTTGCTGGACGCGTTCGACAGGAAGATGGCGTTCATGGGCCACACGCGTCACCTGGTAGATGGCCGCGGCTGGCGTGATGTCCGGATCCAGACCTGAGCCGGACGCAGTAACGAGATCTACCGGCACATCCGACACGCCGTTGCCTTCCGATTTCGCGCTGGCTTCTACACGATCCACCAGAGTTTTGTTGGAAGGCGCCAGGTTGGATCCGCTGGAAGCACCGGCGTCGTATCCGGTGCCGGCTGCCGATGGCCTGCTGTGGAAGTAGTTTGTGCCGGTGAATGGTTGTCCAATCAATCGGGAACCGATCATGTTGTTGTTCTGGACGATCAGTTGGCCGTCTGCCTTGTCATGAAAGATGAGGCGTGCAATACCGGTCACCGCAAGCGGGTACATAATTCCGAGAACGACCGCGGTAATCACGGTATACAAGCATGCTGTAACAAATAATTTCTTCATAGCTTCCTTCTTAGGCCAAATGAATCGCGGTGATGAACATATCGATCAACTTGATGCCGACGAACGGAACGACCACTCCGCCCACGCCATAGACCAATAGATTGCGCTGCAACAATGCCGCGGCTGAAAGCGGGCGGTAAGATACACCGCGCAGTGCAAGCGGAATAAGCCCGACAATAATCAGTGCGTTGAAGATAATAGCGGATAAGACAGCCGACTCCGAGTTATGCAGGTGCATGATGTTCAATGCATTCAGCACGGGGAACACTCCCGCAAACATCGCAGGAATAATCGCGAAATACTTCGCCACATCATTCGCGATGGAGAAAGTCGTCAGCGCGCCACGCGTCATGAGTAGTTGCTTGCCGATGGCAACAATCTCGATCAGCTTGGTGGGATTGCTGTCCAGGTCCACCATGTTACCGGCTTCTTTCGCGGCCTGCGTGCCGGAGTTCATGGCGACGCCTACGTCCGCCTGCGCAAGTGCCGGCGCGTCGTTGGTGCCGTCGCCGGTCATGGCAACAAGCTTGCCTTCGCTCTGCTCGCGCTTGATCAGGTCCATCTTGTCTTTGGGCTTAGCCTCGGCAAGGAAGTCGTCAACGCCGGCTTCACGGGCAATCGCGGCTGCGGTCAGGGGGTTATCGCCCGTGATCATGATGGTGCGGATACCCATGGCGCGAAGCTGTTCGAAGCGCTCCTTCATGCCGCCTTTGACGATGTCCTTCAGGTGGATCACACCGAGCGCCTTGCCGTTCTCCGCGACCACAAGCGGTGTGCCGCCACTGCGCGCGACCTCCTCCACGGCGCGCCGCACCTCGTCATGCATCTTCGAGCCGTGCTCTTCCAGGTAGCGCGAAATCGCATCGACCGCACCCTTGCGGATGCTGCGCCCGTCGACTTCGATACCGCTCATGCGGGTGGTTGCAGAGAACGGTACAAATTCCGCATTCATCTGCGCAAGTTCACGCCCGCGCAGATTGAAGCGCTCCTTCGCGAGGACCACGATAGAGCGGCCCTCCGGCGTCTCATCCGAAAGCGATGAGAGCTGGGCCGCATCGGCAAGCTGATCGGCAGAGATCCCCGGCGCAGGGATGAAGTCGGTCGCCTGACGATTGCCGATCGTGATCGTTCCAGTCTTATCGAGCAGCAGCGTATTCACGTCGCCCGCGGCTTCAACGGCACGGCCTGACGTTGCAAGCACGTTGTGCTGCACCAGTCGATCCATGCCCGCAATACCGATGGCGGATAATAAGCCGCCGATCGTCGTTGGAATCAGGCAGACCAACAGAGAGATAAGTACAAAGACCGTCTGCGGTGCACCGGAATACTGAGCGAATGGCTGCAAGGTAACTACGGCCAGCAGAAAGATAATCGTCAACCCGGCAAGCAAAATGTTGAGTGCGATCTCATTGGGTGTCTTCTGCCGCTCTGCGCCTTCCACCAGTGCGATCATGCGGTCTAGGAAGGTCTCTCCTGGATTGGATGTAATCCGCACTGTAATTACGTCACTCAGCACGCGCGTGCCGCCTGTAACTGCCGAGCGGTCGCCACCCGCTTCGCGAATGACGGGGGCCGATTCGCCGGTGATGGCCGATTCGTCGACTGAGGCGACGCCCTCGATTACCTCGCCATCACCGGGGATCATCTGCCCCGCGACCACCCGCACGACATCTCCCGCGCGAAGTTGAGAGCTGGGCACTTCCTGCACTTCGCCTTTCTCCACGCGGTATGCAGTGGTCTCTGACTTGGCTTGGCGAAGCGCATCGGCTTGCGCCTTGCCGCGGCCCTCTGCCATGGCTTCAGCAAAGTTCGCAAACAGAACCGTGAACCAGAGCCAAAGGGTGATTTGCAGATCGAATGAGAAGTGGCCGCGATGCATGGTGCGGTCCAACACCAGAAGAATAGTGGTGAGGACGCTGCCAATCTCCACGACAAACATGACGGGGTTCTTCATCATGAGCCGGGGATTCAACTTGGTCAGCGCGTCCACAGAGGCCCGGCGAACAATCGCGGGATCGAACAGGGAGCGTTTCTTTGCAGGCATTGTGTTTCTCCGTATCTCGCTTAGAAAAGTTGACCGGCGCGTAACAGCAGGTGTTCAAGGATTGGACCCAGGCTGAGTACGGGGAAGAACGTCAGCGCGCCAACGATGAGGATGACGCAGGTCAGCAGCACCGTGAACAGGGGCGTGGTGACCGGGAAAGTGCCTGCTGACGCCGGCGTAATCTTCTTGGCTGCCAGGCTGCCCGCGATGGCCATCATCGGCACAATCATCAGGAAGCGACCGGCAAACATCGCAACCGCAAGCGAGAAGTTGTACCAGTGCGTGTTGGCGCTCAGACCTGCAAATGCCGATCCGTTGTTGCCGGTCGCCGAGGTATAGGCGTACAGCATTTCAGAGAGGCCGTGCGGCCCGTGATTGGCAAGACCGCTTAGACCAAGCACAGGCATGCGGATTGCGATAGCCGAGAACACAAGGATCAACAGTGGGAAGATCAGCAGGTAAAGCATCGACATTTGCACGTCGTAGGCTTCGACTTTTTTGCCCAGGTACTCCGGTGTTCTACCGACCATAAGTCCCGCGATAAATACAGCAACAATAACGAAAACAAGCATGCCGTACATACCGGCACCTACACCGCCGAAAACAATCTCGCCCAGCAGAATGTTGGTAAGAGGCACGAGACCGCCCAGCGGTGTAAAGCTGTCATGCATTGCATTGACAGCGCCGCAACTCGCGTCTGTCGTAACCGTTGCGAACAAAGCAGAGTTGGCAATGCCGAATCGGACTTCTTTCCCCTCCATGTTGCCGCCGCTCTGCACTGCAGAAACATGCTGGTCGACATGGGCGAACTGAGGATTGCCACGCGCCTCAGCGGCGTAGCAGATAAACACGCCGGCAAACCACAGTACAACCATGGCGGCAAGAACAGCCCAGCCATGCTTTGGTGACTTGACCATCTGACCGAGCGTTACAGTAAGCCCTGCAGGAATCAGAAAAATCGAAAGCATCTGCAGGAAGTTCGTCAGCGGTGTGGGATTTTCGAACGGGTGCGAGCTGTTCGCGTTGAAAAATCCACCACCATTCGTGCCCAGCATCTTGATGGCTTCCTGCGAAGCGACAGGTCCTTGAGCAATGGTCTGCGTTGTCACGGTGCTGATCTTGCCGTCGGTTCCTGTTACTTTTTGGGGCTCGACGAGCTTCACGGTGTCATAAGCGCGGAAGTTCTGCACCACGCCCTGTGACACCAGTACAAGCGCAAACACGAACGAGATGGGCAGCAGCACCCAAAGAATGCCGCGCGTAAGATCGACCCAGAAGTTACCCAGTGTCTTGGCTTCGCGGCGCGAGATACCGCGAATGAACGCCACCGCCAGGGCAAGGCCGACGGCAGCGGACCAGAAGTTATGGGTTGCCAAGGCGACCATCTGCGTCAGGTAACTCATCGTGGTTTCCGGCACGTACGACTGCCAGTTGGTATTCGTCGTGAATGAGACTGCGGTGTTAAACGCAAGGTCCGCAGGCACACCGGGCAGGTGCTGCGGGTTCAGCGGCAGCCATCCTTGCAGGCGCTGCACAAGGTACGTCAGAACAAGGGATGCCAGGCTGAAGACAAGCATGGCAAGCGTGTACTGACGCCACGTCATCTCCTCATCCGCAGCGACGCCGGTGACCCGATATAGGAGCCGCTCCACAGGACCCAGCACAGGGTCAAGGAACGTGCGGCGTCGTTCAAACACGGCTGTCATGAAAGTCCCCATGGGCTTTGCAAGCAGCAGAACGGCAGCAATGAATAAAGCGATTTGCAACCAGCCATTCAGGCTCATCAGAATTTCTCCGGGCGCAGCAGTGCGTAAACCAGGTAGACAACCAGCAAGCCGGCAACCCCAAGCAAAAGTATGTTCAGAATCATGGGCGTTTTCCTTTCAGTGCGTCGCAGCTCCGCAGGTACAGCATGGAAACCGCAAAGAGCAGTGAAGCTAGTACAAGGGCTACTAAATCAAGCATCTGCAATCCTTTCGTCTTGTTCTAAGTGGAGATCCGATCAGGAGCGATCTCTTCTGAATGTATGCATGCGTGCTACCAACTGCCCTGCTTTGTTCCCCACCAGTACACAAGTCCGAGCGTCGCGGTGGTCTGCGCATGACGGAGGACATCAACCTGATCTGAGAGAAAGAAGGCCTGGTTTGAGAAATCGCGGCGGTATTCCGCACGGGCCAGAAAGCCGGGTGCAAAGTTGTGATCGGCAACAAAGGTCAAGCTTTTCAGCGCCTGCGTTCTGCCGCTGAAGAGGCCGCTTCGATCGTCAAGGTATTCAAAGCGCCCGCCCAGGCTGGAGTTCCTTGGCAGCGCATATTTTGCGTACAATGCCCCAATTGCAACGCGTGCAGGCTGCGAACGTGACAGGGTACGGTTCAATACAAAATCTGCTTCACCTACCACCGTCAACTTACTGCTGGCGTTCCACGTGGCGTACGTGTCGAAAATGTGCTCACGTCCGTTGGGAGCTGGGCTGATGTTTGTTATTGGCAATCCCGGTTGTGTGGGTAGGACTGGAACTCCTGGGTTCAGCGTGGCTGGGACGTCGCGTTGCTCCTGGCCGAAGTAGTAATTGACGTTCCAGGAGAGACTTGCAGCCGGCTTCAGGTTGAAGATGAACGCCTGGGACTTGAAGCCGTTGAAGTCTTCCGTCTGCTGCGTTCCATTGACCAGCCAGTATGTAAGGCTCGCCTTTGGCGTAAAGGCATAACTTGCACGCACGCCCATGTGGTAATAAGGCAGGTAATTAAAGGAGTATCCTCGCGAATAGGCGATCTGGTCCTTGGTGTAATTGCCCTCATTACCCAAGGCGCTTGCAAACTTACCAAAGTCAACCTGGAGCCCCGTACCAATCGGAGCGAGATAACTGCCGTAAGCCTGGAAGATGTTGCGATAGACCTGCGGGCGTTGCTCGTTGCTGCCGGACGCTTGCAGCGTCTCCGTTGCCTGACCATACTGCAGATCAAGCCGTCCGCCGAAGCGTTCTGCAGGCGTGGGCAGGTGCTCCACAATCAGGCTGGCCTGGTTGATGCTGAAGCTGTTACTGCTGACGTCGTAGACGCGCAACAGATTGGTGCGGCCAAGCGGCTGGTTGAAGTTGTACCCGTAGTAGCCGTCAAAGCCGAAGCTCAGCGTCGTGCCGTGGAAGAAGCCCAGTGTTTGCGCGTCTTCCGGCTTCAGCAGTGCTGTTGAGTCTTCAGCGGTAGCAGAGATTGGCGATTTACTCGCGGTCGAAGGCGCAACTCCTGCGGCCGGTTGCGTTACTGCCGAATCGGCAACCGGTGCTGCTGCCTCCAATGCGCTCAGCCGCGCGGAGATTCTTTGCAGTTCCTGACGCAGTTCACGTATCTCATCTGAGCGCGTGTCTGCGAGTGCCGCGACCTGCGCTGCGCAGGGTACAGACGGCGCAAAGAGCATTGAAAACACTGCCAGGGAAAGAAACTTCATGAACCTGCCTCCACGTATTACATGGGATGCGGCATATGAAGTTCGTAAGGAAGGCGTTAGAAAGTCATAAGGAAGATTCGAGTGATGGACTTAGACGATAGCCGACCCACGGTTCACTGTAAATGTAGTGCCGTGATGTATCTTCTATTTTTTTCCTTAATTGGCCGATCAGCACCCTAAGCTTTTCTACCTGTCCGTCGTCGGCTGCGCCCCACACAGCGCGTCCCAGAATCCTGTGCGTGAGCACGCGATCTGGTTGTTGCAGGAAGACATGCAGCAGGTCAAATTCTTTCGGTGTGAGGCGTACTTCTACCCCTTGAACCGCGACGCGGTGCGTCCTTGGATTCAGTTCAAAATCGCCGAGCGTAATGACTGCGCCAGCTTCAGGAATGCGCGCGGAAAGGTCACGGCGCAGTTGCGCCCGAACGCGGGCCAGTAACTCCGGCATGTTGAAGGGCTTGGTCACGTAATCGTCCGCGCCGGCATCCAGCGCGTCTACTTTGACTGGTTCGGTTGAGCGGACACTGAGAATAATGATCGGGACGGTGGAAACGCGTCGAATCTCTTCCGTAAGTGCGAGGCCATCCATGACAGGCATGCTCATGTCAGTAATTACAAGATCCGGCTTGGTCTTCTCCAGCGCGGCAAAGCCTTCCTGGCCGTTTGCGGCGGTGACCACGTCGTAGCCGCTGCTGATCAGGGCCGTTCGCAACATGCGGAGGATCTGGGGTTCATCATCGACGACGAGGATACGGCTCATGCTTCTTCCTGGGTCACAATGTGCAAATCGACGTGCGGTGCTTCCGTCATGAACTTCTGGATGGCCAGGTAGTACAGGTATTTGCGAACGCCGTGCAGGGCAGACCGGCCAAAGATCACCTGCGTCATACGATTGGCGGACACGTAGGCTGCTGTTGCTGACGCTACGCTGCTGCCGGACAGTTCGACGATCTTTGCTCCCAGATTGGTCGCGAACTGCACATGCGCATCTAGGGTGTGCCTGCGTTCCGCCTCTTCGTCGCGATCGTTCTTCACGTGCAGTACATAAAGTTCTCCGTCCAGGCCTTCCGCCAGGCGTGCGCCGCGCGCAATCAGATCGCGTGCCTGCGGATTGGAACTGATGCATACTGCGATGCGCTCCGTCACAGCCCAATGCGCACCCAGCCGCTTGCGCCGCACATAATCATCCAGATTGCGGTCGACCGCCTTAGTGACTTTTTGCAGGGCCATCTCTCGAAGAGCGATGAGATTGCCTCGACGGAAGAAGTTTGAAAGGGCCCTTTCAATGCGTTCCGCAGGATAGATATCGCCGCGCCGCATGCGGGTCACAAGGGCTTCCGGTGTCAGATCGGCGATGACGATTTCGTCCGCCCGGTCCAGTACCCAGTCCGGCACCTGCTCACGAACGGTTACGCCGGTGAGTGCTTGCACGCGGGGTGTCAGGCTTTCAATGTGCTGGATGTTGACGGTGCTCAGCACATCAATCTTTTGCTCCAGCAGCAGCAGGACGTCCTCATAGCGTTTGGCGCAGCGGCTGCCTTCGACATTCGTGTGCGCAAGCTCATCCACCAGGGCTACCTGCGGAGCGCGTGCCAGGATGGCATCGATGTCCATCTCGTGAAAGATGGTGCCGCGGTACTCCAGATCTTTCCGGGGCACCTGCTCAAGCTTTGTACTAACTTCCGCCGTGCCGGCCCGGCCGTGCGTCTCGACCACGCCAATCACGACATCTTCGCCGCGTTGCTTTCTGCGGATGCCTTCGCTCAGCATGTTGTAGGTCTTACCGACGCCGGGCGCGTAGCCGAGGAAGATTTTGAAGCGGCCCCGCTGCTTGTCGGTTTCCACCTCGCTGGTCTGGAGCCAGTCTTCCGGCGTTTTACGATCCGTCTGCATACCCTTACAATTCACCCCATGAACTCACGACGCCTGATCGTGATCTTACGCTGGGCAGTTGCGGCCGCATCTCTCGCCGGAATTGTGCTGGTGTACCACCGTTGGCTCCATGTCAACCAGACCACGGTCGCACTTACACTGCTGCTGCTGATTCTTGGCCTGGCTGCTAACTGGAGCCTTCGGTATGCCGTGATAACTTCTTTGGCGGCGACCGTTGCGTATAACTACTACTTTCTGCCGCCGATCGGA
Source organism: uncultured Terriglobus sp. (assembly GCA_964250115.1). Lineage (GTDB taxonomy): Bacteria > Acidobacteriota > Terriglobia > Terriglobales > Acidobacteriaceae > Terriglobus. The sequence goes on along the minus strand of CAXUEW010000016.1, from coordinate 11,695 downwards.
CACATGACGATCGCCGACTCAGAAAATTGGTTGGCACTTTTTGTGTTCCTAACCACAGCGGTGGTTGGCAGCCGGTTGTCGCAGAGGGCTCGCGATGAAGCGAAACAGGCGAAATCAAGGCAGCGTGAGGTGGAGCTTTCTTTCCGGCTTGGCAGGGAATTACTGCAACTTGATAACGTGGCTAACCTTCTGAGTGTTCTGCCTGTCCTGATCTCGCGCGTAACAAGTGCCTCGGGCGTCGCGCTGTACCTGCTTGAGGGTGACAAGCTTTTTCAGCACGGGGCATCACTTTCCAGCGCAGAGGTGCCGCACATGCGGCAGGTCGCACTCAGCCTTCGCGAGCCTGACACGGAGTCCACGGGCGAGGTGCGCATCCCCATCATGGCCGGCGTGCGCGCGCGCGGTCTGCTTACCATGACAGGTGTTAAGGTGTCGTCGCAGAGCCTCCAAACCATTGGAGGGCTCGTATCTATTTCCCTTGACCGCGCCCAGGCACTGGAGGATCTCGCCAAAGGTGAAGCGAACAAGGAGAGTGAGCGCCTCCGCACGCTGATCATCGATTCCATCACGCATGAGCTCAGGACGCCGCTGACGTCAATCAAGGGTGCGGCGTCCGCGCTGCGCGCCAACCGTGAGATGCCAGACGCCATGCGCAATGAACTGATCGATGTGGTGGACGAAGAGAGCGACCGTTTGAACCTGCTGGTGGAGCGCGCGACAGAGATGGGAAAGCTCGACTCGCAGCAGGTTCACATGACCTTTGCTGCCGTGCCAGTCGACGACCTGCTGCAGGACGCAAAACGTAGCTGTGCGCCGGTGTACCCGGAGAATCCTATTACGGTCATCGTTCCTCCTTTGCCAAAGGTCTGGGCAGACGCGGAGTTTGTGGGCAAGGTCCTGTGCAATCTTCTGGAGAACGCTGCGAAGTACTCGCCGCAAGGGGCGCCGATCTTTCTTTCGGCCCGGAGGGAGAATGCGATGGTCTCGTTAAGCGTGGCAGACCGCGGCTTCGGTATCGATTCCAACGAGCAAGCGCTGGTCTTCGACCGCTTTTACCGTGCGCGCAACCCGAAGGAGCATGTTTCCGGTACCGGCATGGGACTCGCCATCAGTAAAGCTATCGTGGAGGCGCACGACGGTGCGATCTCTGTGACCAGTCAACCGGGGGCCGGTTCTGTTTTTTCTTTTACCCTGCCTATCGCGCAGGCTTAGGAATGCTTCGGGATTGGTCTTCGACGGTCGCCTCAACGACCTTGGACAAATGCGTGCAGGTGCTACAGGCAGAGCGTGGCCGCCTGATCATGCGTACTCGACGGCGCATATCGGCAGACAGTAGGATGGCCTCTGCCAGCGCATGCCGACCGAAATCATCAGTACACCGCCACGAACGCAGGCCTCACCTGAGGTGCTGCGAGCCACGTCCCTGACCAAGTCGTATGCAGGCGTGCGAGCTCTGCGCAACGGTTCGCTGGAACTTCGAGCGGGTGAGATGCACGCGCTCATCGGCGAAAACGGCGCGGGCAAATCGACGCTAACGAAGATCATTACGGGCGCGGTCGCTCCTGATAGCGGAGACCTGGAAGTTTTCGGCAGCGCCGTCGTGGACAACAGTCCCAACCTGTCACGAGCGCTGGGCATTGCCGCTATTTACCAGCAACCGTCTATCTTCCCGGACCTTTCCGTGGCGGAAAACATCGCGCTTGCGCTGGAACAGGGCGGCAGCTCGTGGCGTGTGGATTGGAAGGGACGCACGGCACGCGCCAGGGAACTGCTCGTATTCATGGGTGCGGCAATCGACCCGTCCCGCCCGGCACGCACGTTGAGCATGGCAGAACAGCAGCTTGTCGAGATCGCCAAGGCAGTCGGCGTGAACGCACGCATCCTGCTGATGGACGAACCCACGGCGTTGTTGAGCGATCGCGAGGTGGGCAACCTGTTCCGGCTGATTGCGAAGCTGCGTGCGGAGGGTGTCGCCATCGTCTACATCTCGCACCGGCTGGAGGAAGTCCTGTCCGTCGCCGACCGCATCACGGTGCTGCGCGACGGTGAAACGGTAGCCGTTCGCAATGCAGCAGACGTGGACAAGGCGGAGTTGATTCAACTGATGGTGGGCCGGTCCATCGAATCGGTATACCCCAAACGCGCGGTGCCGATCGGTGATGTTGCCCTGGAGGTGCGCGGCCTGTCGCATGCCGCAAGCGGTCTGCGCGACATCGCGTTCAGCGTGCGTCGAGGCGAAATCCTCGGGTTTGCCGGGCTGGTGGGATCGGGACGTACGGAGCTGGCACGCGTGCTCTTCGGTCTTGTGCCATCCGAGGCAGGCATCCTGGTGCATGGCAAACCCGTGCGGATTGACAGGCCTTCCGTTGCGATCGATCACGGCATCGCTTACCTGCCGGAGGATCGCCGCCAGCATGGACTGGTGCTCGACATGACCATTGCGGAAAACATCAGCATGGCAGACCTTCGACAGGTGTCAGAGCACGGGCTGATCGACCACACGCAAGAGGTTAACCTTGCGAACGGGTATCGCGGCAACCTGCGCATCAAGGCACCATCCGTTGAGGTTTCCGCGGGCACGCTCTCCGGCGGCAACCAGCAGAAGGTCGCGCTTGCACGGTGGCTGGCGACCAAGCCGGGCATCATCATCCTGGACGAGCCAACGCAGGGCGTGGACGTGGGGTCGAAGTCTGAGATTCACGAGCTGATTGTGGAGCTTGCAGAGCAGGGCATGGCGGTCATCCTGATTTCGTCGGAGTTGCCGGAGGTGCTGGGCATGAGTGACCGCATCGCGGTCTTCCACGCGGGAACCATTGTCGGCGAGCTGCTGCGCAAAGACGCCACGCAGGAAAACATTCTGGCACTCGCCTTCGGCCATGCAGAGGCTGCCGCATGAACCATTGGGCAAAGCAGCACAAGCGCGAAATCGCTATAGCCATAGCCAATGTGCTTTTACTGCTGCTGCTGGCGACGACGACGCACGGCTTCTTCCGGCTGGATAATCTGGCGGACCTGTTCCTGGCAAACATGCCCGTGATGCTGATCGCGCTGGGCATGACGCTGATTATCCTGACCGGCGAAATTGATATTTCCGTGGGAGCAGTCTTCGCGCTGTGCAGTGTGGCGGCAGGTCTCGCTGCCCGTGGGGGAGCACCATCGTTCGTGTTTCTGCTTGCCGCGGTAGCCGCGGGTACTGCCTGCGGCGCGTTGAATGGCGTGCTTGGTGCGTACCTGCGCATACCGTCCATCGTCGTGACGCTTGCAACAGGTGTTGTTCTGCGCGACGGCCTGCGCTGGGGTACGGAGGGTGCCTGGGTTGGTAACCTACCCGCAGGCTTTCAGCGCTTCGGTTTGCAGCAGGGAACCTACACCTTGCTGATCCTCGCGCTGACAGTTGCGTTGACCGCTGCATGCGCTCTCGCTCTGCGATTTCTGCGCGCGGGCCGTGCTGTTTTTGCGACAGGCTCCGACCGAGCAGCGGCACTGCAGTTAGGCATCAACACGAACCTTGTTGTCTTTTCCGTGTTTGCCTTGACAGGAGCGCTGTGCGGCCTGGCGGCGACGCTGAACGCGGTGCGCTTCAACCAGATTCCCAGCAACTCCGGCATCGGCTTGGAGATGAAAGTGATCGCGGCGGTTGCAGTGGGAGGCGCGGCAGTCACAGGCGGTTCGGCAACTGTGCTCGGCACAGTGCTGGGTGTGGTGCTGCTTGGGCTTATTGGTCCCGCGCTGACGTTTCTGGGTGTCAGTGCGTACTGGGAGAAGGCGCTGCAGGGCGGCATCATCCTGCTGGCCGTCAGCGCGAATGTGCTTGGCAGTTACCGTCTGCGTCGTCGGGGTACAGGAGTGTCCGTTGCCGTCTGAACTGCACAGCCGAATGCGCTGGTTTGCGAAGCTCTCGGTGAACGAGTGGGCGCTGCTGGCCGCGTTGCTTGTCGAGTGCGTTTGCTTCGCCGTGCTGGCGCCCAGCTTCGCAACGTGGGGCAACTTCTTTGAGGTGCTGCGCTTTTCCGTTGAGTTGGGGTTGCTCGCAGTCGCGTTGACGCCCATCCTCATCACGGGCGGCATCGATCTATCGGTGGGTTCGACCATTGGCGTCACTGCGGTGCTGTTCGGCATGGTGACGCAAAGCGCTCATCTGCCTATCGCACTGGCTGTGTTGTTGAGCCTCGGCGTCGGCCTGCTGGCAGGTGCGCTGAACGCTATGTTGATCGCCGGTTTGCGGCTGCCTGCGCTTATCGTCACGTTGGGTACCTTCTCGCTGTATCGCGGCCTTGCCGAAGGGCTGACGCATGGCGCGGTCAGCTTTACAGGCTACCCGGCGGCCTTTCTCCACTTTGGGCAGGGATACTTCCTGCGCGTGGTGCCGGTGCAGTTGCCCATCTTTGTGCTGGTGGTTGCGGCTTATTACGTGGTGCTGCATAAGTCGGTGATCGGGCGTGCGCTGTACGCCATCGGCTTCAACGCGGAAGGCGCTAGGTATGCGGGCATTCCCGTGCGTAAGCGTCTCGCATTGATCTATCTGCTGTCCGGCGTGGTGTCCGCGCTGGCTGCGATCATTTACGTCGCGCACCTGGGCCTTGCCAAGTCAGACCTGGGCACAGGGTATGAGTTGCAGGCCATCGCCGCCGTGGTGCTGGGCGGCACTTCGGTGTTTGGAGGCCGCGGCAGCATTGCCGGATCGCTGCTGGGCCTGTTCTTCCTCTCCGTGCTGCAGAACGGCATGCACCTGATGGCGTTGCCGTCGGAACTAACCGGCGTGCTGACGGGTACGCTTCTGCTCTTGATCGTCAGCGTCGACCGGCTGCGAACGCATCGCATGTCCAGGGCCGGTGTTGGCGTCTCAACCACTCGCAGACGATGGATCCCCATATTTGCGATGGCCGTGATCGCGCTGGGTGTTCTGGTAGGTTTGCATGGCAAGCGGCAGCGCTCTCCTGGCGGCAAGCGGTTGACCATCGCCGTGATGCCCAAGGCCAAGGGCGACCCGTACTTCATCAGCGCGCGTGCGGGTGCGGAAGAAGCCGCAAGAGAACTCGGCGTGAACCTGATCTGGGACGGGCCCACCAGCCTGGATGCCTCGCAGCAGAACGAACTGGTGGAGAACTGGATTACGCGCGGCGTCGATGCGATCGTGGTCGCGGTGGAGAACAAGGGCAGCATCTCCACCGTGCTGCGCAAGGCACGTGCCCACGGCATACCCGTGATGACGTGGGACGCCGACGCACAGACCGACGCACGCGACTACTTCCTGAACCAGGCCACGCCGGAGGGCATCGCGAACGCGCTCACCGATGAAGCCGCCCAACTGCTGCCCGCGGGAGGCGACTTCGCCATTGTGACCGGCGCGCTTTCCGCGGAGAACCAGAACGAATGGATCCGCGACATCAAGGCACGCATCGCATCCGCGCACCCGAACCTGAAGCTGGCCACCGTGCAGCCCAGCGACGACGACCGTGATAAGGCCTTCAACCAGACACAGGTGATCGTGAAAGCCTTTCCGCAGGTGAAGCTGGTCATGGCTATTTCAGCGCCTGCCGTGCCGGGCGCGGCGGAAGCAGTGCAGCAGTCCGCCCGCAAGGACGTCGATGTTATTGGGCTTTCCCTGCCATCTATCTGCAGGACGTACCTGCACGCGGGCTCGGTGCAGGCCATCTACCTTTGGAACACGCGCGACCTGGGTTACCTTACCGTCTACGCGGCGACGCTGAAAGCGTCCGGTCGCATATCGCAGAATGCGAAGACAGTGCATGTCGGCAGGCTAGGCGATCTGGAAGTTCATGGCAGCGAGATCGTGCTGGGCAAGCCGCTGCGCATCGACCGCGGCAATGTGGACTCGCTGCACTTCTAGCCTGCTGCAGGCGTTTGTGGTCAACCGTGTCGAGGTCCTTCTATAATCTGCGGCGTGACGAACAACGACCGATGGATGCGTAAGACCGGCACGCTTGCTTCAGCAGCAACCCTCTTGATCCTGCTCTCCGGATGCAAGTCCGCTGGGAAGACAGAAGAGGCGGCGGCACCTGCCAGCCCGACCATGGACACGGCGAAGGGTCCACGCATCTACGTCACCGACGAGGTTTCCGGCGAGTTGACCGTCATCGATGCGACCACGATGAAGCCGCTGGAATCGCTGAAGATCGGCACGCGGCCGCGCGGCATCCACGCCAGCCCTGACGGCAAGACCCTGTACATCGCGCTGAGCGGCACGCCCATCGGCGGGCCCGGCGTGGATGAAGACAAGCTGCCGCCGTCAGACCATACGAAGGACGGCATCGGCGTCTTCGACATCGCGCAGAACAAGCTGGTGCGAACGATCCCCGGCGGATCGGACCCGGAAAACTTCGATCTCAGCAAGGATGGCAAGAAGCTTTACGTTTCGAACGAGGATGAATCAGCCGTCAGCATCATCGACATCGACTCCGGCAAGATTGAGGCCACGCAGAAGATGGGCGCGCAGCCCGAGGGCGTGAAGACCTCGCCGGACGGCAAGTTCGTTTACGTGACTTCTGAGGAAGCCGGTACCATTGCGGTGCTCGACCCGGACAAGAAGAAGATTACCGCCACCATCGCGGTGGGTCATCGTCCGCGCAACGTGGCCTTTACGCCTGATGGCAAGACCGCCTACATCAACGCCGAAAACGACGGCACAGTGGTCATCGTCGATGTAGCCAAAAACAAGATGCTGAGGGCCATCCAAATCGGCACACCGGGCCAGGTCAAGCCGATGTTCGTGCTGATGTCACCGGACGCTTCGAAGCTGTATACCAGCACCGGACGCGGCGGCAAGGTGGTCACCATCGACCTGCCGGCGGGCACGGTGGCGGGTGAGGTTGCCGTGGGACGCCGACCGTGGGGCATTGCGCTCTCGCCCGACGGCAAGACGCTGTATACGGCCAACGGTCCGTCCAACGATGTTTCCGCCGTCGATCTTGCCAGCAACACGGTCAAGGCGAAGGCATCGGCAGGCGGCAGTCCGTGGGGCCTGGTTGTGCTGCCGTAACTTGTCACAGCGACATTTCACCCGGTGAAGTGTTCTGTCAGGGGAGACAGCCGTTCTTCATTTGGCAGCGTCTCTTCCAATACAAACTTCGGCGGACGCCGAAAAGGATCTCCGATGTCACTGAAGCTTCCACTGACTCTCGTCGCCGTTCTCGGATTCTCAGCCTCCACTGCATGTCACGCCCAGATGAGCGATGATGCAACGCATGGCAAGGAGATCTTCGATTCCAAGTGCGCGCTGTGCCACAACGCCGACAGCGCCGAAAAGAAGATCGGGCCCGGCCTGAAAGGCCTTTACGCGCGCGGCACCATGGCCGACGGCACCAAAGTGACGGACGAGAGCATAACCGAACGCATTGTGAACGGCAAAATCCCAATGCCGCCGTACAAGGACACGTTGACCGCAGCTGAGATCAAGCAGGTCGTCGAGTACCTGAAAACTCTGTGACAGGTACGGAAGAGATCAATGTGGCTCAGCCGCTGAGATAGTCAATGTGACAGCCATGAGATGGCTTTAGCCACTGAGATTCCTCATCCCAGCGGCTGAAGCCGCTCACTTGAAGTTCTTTCATGCTATCTCGGTGGCTGAAGCCTTCAGACGTCAGACGCTATCGAATCGAAGGCTCGCCCAAGATTGCAACCGTGCGAATCGGCCGCGAGGCATGGAAATACTTCTTGTAGGCAGCGATCCAATCCGTGGCCAGCTCCTGCTGCGCAGACCGGAGATCGATCTGCCCGTTGCAGACCATGCCATGCAGGCGCGTCTCCAGGGCATCTTTGGTCGTCGCATTCCAAACGGTGGCATGGTAAGGCTCCGGCCATAGATTCTGCAGGCTGTCATCACCGCCCAGTTGCGGATTGATCAGGTAGTCCACCTGGTACGCCTTGGCTGCGCGTTCGTCCATGCGATAGGCGCGGAAGACCGCCTGTTGCTTCTCCGGCGGCAGCTTTGGATCAAGGTCGTCGTCGCTCAAGCGGCAGACCTCCTCGACGGAAAGTGCACTGGCCGAACCCGGAGTGAGCGCATGGTTCGGCTCCGGCCCAGTCTCTTCGTAGGCCGCCATCAGGTCCTGCAACGGCCTGCCCGCTTGCCGGTACGTCACGGCTAGCACCAGCAGCGCAGCGACTGCACCTATCCGCAGCAGCATCGCCGGTCGAAACATCGTCGCCTTCCACTTGCGCCACCAACCTGCACGCGAGTTCTGCGAAGCGGCCAGCAGGCTTGACTGTAGCCGGGTGCGTGCCGCATCACGGTCAGGCAGAGGATGTTTCGAAGCAGACCTCAACAGGCTCCGTTCGCTGTCATGAAGCTCCTGCTGCCGCCCCCGGCATGTAGAGCACACCGCCAGGTGGTCCTCCACACATTGGTATATATTCCTGCTCAGATCGCCCTCGTCGAGCAGTAGTAGGGCTTCGTCGTACAGGTGACCGTCCGCTTGAAAGATTCTCATCGGGCGTCCGTCCTTTGCAGCCGCTCGAACGAACGCGCCAGCGACGCCGCCACGGAGCCAAGCGAGATGCCCACAATGGAGGCGATTTCGCGGTAGCGGCAGCCCTCGGCGCGCAGCCGCAGGCAGACCTGGTCGTTTTCCGGCAGCGCCCGCAGGACCGCGCGCAGGCGTTGCTGCCGTTCACGGAAGAGGAGCTGGTCTTCTGGTCCGGGTGCCTCGTCCGAGCAGATGGCCGCTGGGTCCGGCGAGCCGGCAGCGTCCGGTACCTGCTCTGTCCGGCGCAGTTCCGTGTGCAGTGCGGCCCGCCGTTTCAGCGCGAGGTTGTGCGTGGTGCGGTAAGTCCAGCCGTGCAGATTCTCACGCGAACGGCCCAGTTCCAGGTGCCGAAACAGCGCGAGAAAGACTTCCTGCAGCACATCCTCCCCGTCATGGAGCGAAAGTCCGAACGACATGGCATAGCGCAAGAGGCGATCCCGCAGCTCATCAAAAAGCCCCAGCACTTCAGCCTGCAGGTCCGAAGTGGACAACGAGCCGCTGATCGCCGCAGCGGGGAAGGCGCGCGTGTTGGTCTGCAGAAGGGACATGGTGCTGTCGCACCATTATGCGATATGGCGGGTTGCATGGTGCTGTCCCGGGTGAAATCGCTCGACACAAAAAGGCTGAACAAATCTGACGCCCGAGGAATATGGCGAAAACAGCTCATTTCCTCCGTCCGGCTTCAAAAGTGGCGGTGTGTTCGTCGTCATTCTGACCACTGTGTAAAGGATTCCGCAGCATGCCTCACCGCCGTTCCATCGCTCTGCTCACCCTGTTGTCCAGCCTGTCCATCGTCCCTGCTGCTGAAGTTGTGTTTGCCCAAAGCACCCCTGCCACCGGCACGCTGCGCGTCACCGTGCGCGACGCCGCCGGACGCTTGCTGCCCTCTGCGCGCGGTACGCTGTTCGGACCAACCTCCAGCAACAGCAGGCCGGTAGAGACGACGAGTGACGGCTCCATCACAATTGCCGACCTGCCGCTTGGCCGTTACACCCTGCAGCTGGCCAGTGCTGGGTTCGCGACGCAGCGGTTCAACCTGGCTATTTCATCGCAGACGCCGGTCACCCGCGAGGTCATTCTGACGGTAGGCGGCCCGGATACGACGGTGAACGTCATCGCATCCACGCCCATCGGCAGGCTGGATGTGCCGCTGAGCGACGTGCCGGTGCCGGTGCAGACGCTTTCCGCGCAGACCCTGGAAGACACCAACGCCATTGACCTGACGGACGCACTGCGTCGCCGCCTGAACGGTGTCTACGTCAACGAAAATCAGAACAATCCCTTTCAGCCGGACGTGAACTACCGCGGCTACACAGCGTCGCCGCTGGTCGGTTCTCCGGCTGGCCTGTCCGTCTACCTGGATGGCGTTCGCCAGAACCAGCCCTTCGGCGATGTAGTGCAGTGGGACCTGATCCCCAAGGTTGCGATGAGTACGACGGAGCTGATCCCCGGCTCGAATCCCGTTTACGGCCTGAACACGCTGGGCGGTGCCATTGCCATTCAGACCAAGGACGGCATCAGCAATGCAGGCTTTTCCGTCAGCGCATATGGCGGCAAGTTCGGCCGCCGCGCCGTGGACGCGCAGTACGGCGGCAGTCGCGGCGGCCTGAACTGGTTTGCCGCGGGTACGCTGTTTCATGACGATGGCTGGCGCGTGCAGTCGCCCTCCAGCGTGAAGCAATCGTTTGCCAAGCTGAGCTATGCGCGCGGTCAGTCGGTGTTCTCGCTTTCCGGCAGCTACAGCATCAACAACCTGATCGGCAACGGCACGCAGGACTTCCGCGCCATCAATCGGCAGACCGGGCTGAACAGCGGCTATAACAGCGTCTACAGCATTCCGGATGCGACCTACCAGCACCAGCCCTTCCTGACCTTCAACGCGACCTCCGCGATCAGCAGCAGTGTCAGCATCAACGCCAACGCTTACATCCGCTACACGCGCACGAACACAACCAACGGCGACATCAACGACGACAGCTTCGATCAGTCGCTTTACACGGTGTCAGCTGCCGAACGGACGATCCTGACACGAAACGGCTACACCGTTCCCACCGCGGCCGCTACTCCCGCGAACACGCCGTTCCCTTACCTGCGATGCATAGGGCAGGCTTTGCTGAAGGACGAGCCGGCTGAAAAATGCACGGGCGTGGACACGGACACGGTCAATCGTCAGCATGCCTATGGCGGCAGCGCCACCCTCTCGTGGAACACCACGCGCAACAAGCTGACCGTTGGCGCGGGCGTCGACCACGGCAGCCTGACCTTCTCGCAGACCGGGCAGTGGGGCTACCTGAATACCGACGGCATTTCCATCACGCGCGTGCCAGCCTTCCTTGACGGCAGCGAGATCAGCGATGAGGGCGGTGCCTATGACAACCGGGTCAACCTGCACGGCACCAGCAACACGCCCTCAGTCTTCGCCACGGACACGTTTACAGCCGGCAAGTTCGTCTTCAACGTGGGCGGTCGTTACAACCACACCAACATTAACAACGTGGATCGCGTCGCACCCACTGCGTACCGCGGCACGCTGACGGCGGTAAACATCTTCCAACGCTTCAATCCCACCGCGGGCGTGGTCTTCAAGCCGAACAGCGTGCTGAACGCCTACTTTGATTACAGCGAGAGCAGCCGTGCGCCAACGTCCACCGAACTGGGCTGCGCCGACCCCAACTTTCCCTGCAGCCTGCCCAACGCGCTGGTCAGCGATCCGCCGCTGAAGCAGGTGGTCAGCCGCACCTATGAGTTTGGTGTGCGCGGTAATCCTGATGGACGGTATCGATGGAGCGCGGGCTACTTCCACACCAACAACTATGACGATCTGCTGTTTGTCGCGGCGCAGCAAACCGGCTACGGCTATTTCCAGAACTTCGGCAAGACCCGCAGGCAGGGTGTGGAAGCCTCTGCAACGGCACACCTGCGCAACCTGGATGCTGGCGCGGAGTACACCTTTCTGGACGCTACCTACCAAAGCCCGCAGATTCTTAACAGTGGCAGTAACAGCAGCAACAGCAACGCACTCAGTGGTGGCAAAGGTATCGTAGACGGTGGCAACATCACCATCACGCCAGGCAACCGCATCCCGCAGGTGCCGCAGCATTTGCTCAAGCTCTACAGCGATTACCATCCGCTGCGGAAGCTATCCATTGATGTCGACTTCAACCTGATCGGCTCGTCCTATGTGCGTGGCAACGAGAACAACCTGCACC
>CAXUEW010000015.1:22705-26807 GCA_964250115.1 uncultured Terriglobus sp. | reverse complement strand
GTGAACCGTGGGTGCACGGTTGGAAAGGTCATCCGTCGGCATGTCGATCCTGGCGGTGAGCGACGGGATGCCCTTGAGCGTGTCGACGATGTGCTGGTCCCAGGCCAGCCACTGCTTCTGCTCTGCCTCGTGGTCGCGCTGGTACCACATGCGCACGGCGGCCAGCATGCCCATGGCCTCTTCCTTGCCTACCTTTAGCGCGCGGCCCCAGTTATGGTGCGGAGCGGCGTTCCAGAAGGCGGCTTTGACTAGATCGGGCGGCCCCAGCAACACGCCGGCCGTCTGGGGTCCGCGCATGCACTTGCCACCGGAGTAGCCCACAAACGTCGCGCCCATCTGCAGGTGAATGTTCGGCACCAGCGGCTCCTCTGCCGCGGCGTCCACGAAGACCGGTACGCCCTTCTCTTTGGCGATGGCGCAGATCGTCTTGATGGACAGCGGCTCCTTGAACGCGCGCGGGCCGGAAATGATGTAAATCATCGCGACCTGGTCGTTCAGTTTCGCGCGCAGCTCATCATCGGTATTGACGGTGACGATTTCCGCGCCGGCCATGCGGGTGGCAAAGTCATACTGGTTGCGCCCATAGCCGGGAATGACTACCTGGCTCTTCGCCTTCTTGTACGGGAAGGCCTGCGACTTCTCCGGATCGGTTCCGCACATGCAGGCGACCGTGGCCAGAGCGATGGCAGCCTCGCACCCGCAGGTGACAATGGCGCCGGGCGCGCCCATGTGCTTTGCGATCTCCTTACCGACTGCGGCCATCAGCTCATCCAGCTGCACGTAGTACTGCGAGGCCTCGAACATGGCCTGCTTCACCTCTGGCAAGGACTGCGAGCCGGAGATGATGGTGAACGTGCCACGCGCATTGACGATGGGTCGCACGCCGATCTCTGTGTAGAGGTTCGTGGTAGGCGTGCCCTTTGCGACGAGCTGCTTCACTGCGGGCTGTGGTTCGACGACACTAGCGGCCGCAAGCGGGCTTGTAACAGCAGCTGCGGAGAGCAGGCCAGCCTGCTTGAGCAGATCGCGACGGGACGGCATGTTGAGCGGCATCAGAACTCCATCATCGGTAAAGAAACAGTTTAGAGCGAGGCGATACAGTCGATTTCGACCAGCGATTCACCCGGTACGCCGGAGACAGCGACCGTGGTGCGCACACCCGGATTCATGCCGAAGCGCCCCTGGTACGCGGAGTTCATGCCGGCGTAGTCCTTCAGATCAGCCAGGTAGACGTTCACCTTCAGCACCTTCTCCATGGAGGAACCGGCAAGTTTCAGGTTGGTCTCAATCTCGTCCAGCACGTGCTTAGTGTGCTCTTCAATGGTGCCTTTGAAGTGCGCGCCGATACCCGCGATGAACACCAGATTGCCGAAGGTGACGATGCCGTTGAACAGCGGCGGTTTCGCCGGTGCTGTGGGTGTTGCCGGTGTGGGCGTGATCTTCTCACCGGGTGCGGCAGCCGCAGGTGCGCGGCGAATGATCTTCTTCTCCCACACGATACCGGTCTGCGCTTCCGCTTCTGCCGGTGCAAGTGCCGCGACGCCGGTGACACCGGCGGCTGCAGCTGCGGCATTCTTCAAAAGTCCCCTGCGTGTCTGCGTCTTCATGGTCGTTCTCCTTTAGGTCTTCTTCGTCAGTGCGGAGCGGATGCGGCGGCCAACAATCGCGTCTTCGCCGGGCTGCAGCATCCATACGCCAACTACCAGCGTGTTCGCGTCGGAGGGTATGCCCTGGTTGGGTTTTCGGCCCGTGTTCGGGTTCAATTCAATTGCGGGTTGTTCGCTGCGGAGTGCGGCGACAATCTCCTGCGTCGTGGTGCCCGTGGCGGCGGGATCGAAACGGATCAGCAGGTGCGGCACATGGTTTGCGATTTTCGGCGTGACCGTCTCGGTGCGCACCGAAGGTATGCCCTTCACCATGCCTGCGATCAGGTCGGCGCGCTTCTGGTAGTCGCCCTGCATGGATTCTTCCGTGTGCGACAGCACCCAGTCCACGGCGGCCACCATGCCGACGATCTGCTCCTTCGCAACCTTCATGCCGCGTCCCACACCGTCTGTGGGATTGTTGTTCTTCGCAGCCAGGTCAGTCAATGCCTTGCGGCCCAGCAGCAGACCGGCGTTTTGCGGCCCACGGATACCCTTGCCGCCAGAGAACGACACCAGGTCAAAGCCCACGCCGGTGTACTTCCAAAGATTGCTGATGGGAGGCATGTCGGCGGCGGCGTCGATGTGGCACGGAATGCCATGCTCGTGCGCGACACGGAGCCACTCCTCGCGGCCGATCTGCGCGGTGCTTGCGGGGCCTTCCTCGTCTTCTGCCGCGTTGAAGAAGTTGGTCATTACGGCGTCGCCCTTGTCGCAGGCGCGCTTGTAATCGTCCATGGTGACGACTTCCGTCACGCGCGCGCCGCACAGGAACATGGCGTGGTCGTAGCCGTAGCGATGCGCTTTTTGAACGATGACCTGGTTCTTGATCGTGCCGGGGTTTTCGGCATTGATCATCTGCGGCATGTCGAGCGGACCCAGGCCAGGATTTGCGCGGAGCATGCACGCGGCGGTAGCTAGGCTGATGGCACCCGACGCTCCGGAGGTGACGACCGCACCCTCACAGCGAAGCCGCTTTGCAATGTACTCGCCCGCTTTTGTCTGCAAGTCGTGCAGACGGACCGGGTGTAGCGCGGCCCTCTGTACGGCTGCCACAACTTCCGGCGGCATGCAGGCGGCGGTCATGGTCGTGTAGGTGCCCGCAGCATTGATGATGGTGGGCACGCCCAGCTTTGCGTAGTAGTCTTCACCACCGGCTTCCGCAGGTACTGGAGCGGTAGAGGCGTGCAGAGGGGCATGGCCCAGCACCGCACCAAGCGCACCGGCAAGGCGCACAAAGCCGCGCCGTGTGAACAGCCCGTTCCGTGCTGGCAATGCACCTTCCACGTCCCTGCTCCTGTGCTTTACGGCTGTCCTGCTGATGCTCTAAATGCGTCCGAACTGCTTCACGGCTTCCACGATGGAGTGAAACTTCTCGATGTATGGATACATGCTGTGTTCGCTGTTGTCGAGTGCCTGCGCCTTGATCAGAATTTCCGCGGCACGTGCGCGCGGAACGACGACTACGCCGTCCTGATCGGCCACGATGATGTCGTTCGCAGCCACTTGCGTACCGCCTACTTCAAGCGTCTGGTTCAATCCGCCGAAGCGGTAGTGACCCACCGATGTGGAAGGCACAGCGCCGGTCGAATAAACCGGAAAGCCGATCCGCTTGAGTTGCGGCAGATCACGAACACCGCCATCCACAACCGCACCGGCAAAGCCACGAGCGAACATGGCCGTACCCATGAGGCCGCCCATACCCGCGATGTCCGCTCCGTCTTCCACCTTCATGACGTAGACCGAACCGGGACCGCCACTATCAATCGCAGCCAGCATGCCGCTCAACGCGTTCGGGTCGGAGTTTTCTTCCTTCTTCAACAGCACGGTCAGCGCGGTCCCAGCGAATTTGGTCGGGAACACCGGCTGCATGGTGTGCGACATGTAGTGCTTCGCATGCAGCACCTGCTCCTCCGCGTCAGAGACGGAGGCCGCTTCCACATGGCGATACGCCTCCAGCATGGCGGCCGGGTTCTTCTCATAGTCGGCCTGCGTCATGGGCGTGTCTGCACGCACCGTGAGAACGCACGCCACTGCGGCAAGCATAGAAGTCGCCGAAAGTAGACCCACCTGAAGACGATTGCTGAAACGCACTACGATACCTGCCGCTGTTTGTAAGGTGACAGCATGGTACTGCCACGCAGACGGCATGCGCCACAGTCACATGTCCTATGCAACTGCGGCGCATGCCCAGTACGAGTTAGAAGTTGATCTTGCCCGCCAGTTGCAAGACGCGCGGATCAGTTTGCGTGCTTGTAATTGTTCCGAAGGCCGCTGTACCAAACGTGGTGTTGGGGTTGCTGGGATTCGCGTGGTTGAAGAGGTTGAAAGCCTCGGCACGGAGTTGAAGTGCCAACCGCTCATATACTGGAAAATTCTTGAACATGGAAAAGTTCACCGTCTCGCGACCGGGTCCGAAACTATCGTTCCTGTGGAGGTTGCCGTAAGTAAATTGCGCA
>CAXUEW010000015.1:12386-22695 GCA_964250115.1 uncultured Terriglobus sp. | reverse complement strand
CAGGCGTTGCATACGCGGTCGCATCGATGCAGTTGGCCCCGCGATTTGCAACGATGGTGGCACCCGAACAGTTGTTCGACGCAATTTTGACGAAGTTAGGACGCTGCGTCCCATTGGTACCAGTGTTCGCAATGTCAGACGACAGACCGACATTGAACGGCATGCCAGACTGCAGAACAACAATTGCGTTTGCCTGCCATCCACCAGCTACAAGACGCAGAGCATAATTGTGCCCCGCAAGTGTCGGCAACTGGTACAGCACAGTGCCAACAAACCGGTTCCGGATGTCCCAGTTGGCATTACCGTAGTCTCCGCGGATGTTGTACGGGTTCATAAGGTACCCGCCGCCATTCGCGTCGTTAGAAGTATCCATAGTGTGCGACCAGGTATGCGAAAGGGTGAGAGAGAGTCCGTGATTGGTACGCTGACGAAAAATCGTCGTGAGTCCATTGTAGGTCGCATAACCGCCGTTCGTAATCTGACGAATAGCACCGAAGCCCTGGTAAGGACGGCGAGTATTGATTGCACCCGCACCCGGCGTAGGCTGGTTCGGCTGCCATGAATAGTCAAGGTGCACTGACTTGGAACCCAGGTATTGAATCTCAAAAGCTGCATCACGCCAGAGCTCATTGCCTACATCCAGATTCCACTGGTACATGCGGGGTGTAGGCAGACGAGCAGCGTCAGTAAACGCCGTGCAGTACGTTCCAGCCACGTTTGGATTGCAACCGCCTGCTCCACTTACGCCACCGCTGGGATTGGCAAAGGTGTTGGTGGAAAGGTTGGTGTTGGCGTTATAAACGGTGCTGTTTGCTAGTGGGTAATTGCCGCTGGCCAGCGTAAATGCGTTCAGGTGGTTGGGATTGTAGTAAATACCGCCACCGCCCCGGATCACGGTTTTGTCGGAAGCGCGATAGGCGAAGCCAAGACGTGGTGCCCACAGGTTGTTGTTTGAACCCGTGAACTGAAAGCCCGGGGTCGGCACAAACGTCCCGCCGGTAGTGGCCGTGCTTGCCGGGATCAGTGCGGTATAGTCAGCGTTCAGAATGCGCGCATTGCCATTCAGCGAGTATGGAATGGTGGGCTGCTCATACCGAACGCCGTAAAGTAACGTGAGCTTTTGGTTGACCTGCCATGTGTCCTGCACAAAGTAGCCGTTGCGCCAACTGCCCACGGAACCCTTCACCTGAAAGATGGGCGTGGTCACAGCGGAGGCGTAACCCACCACCATGTCGGCGAGGGCATTGCCTGAAGCAGCGTTTGTACAGTTGTTCTGGGCATTCCGCACGCATTGGGTCGTGTACCGGCCGCTAAATGTAAAGTTGCCGCGCGGATCGTTCTGCGCCGCACGGCCAATGGTCATGCGGCGAATGTCGGCACCCGCCATGAGGCTGTGCTTTCCCTTGGTCCACGAGATCTGGTCATACGCGTGAGCTGTGCGGTCATCCTGGCGCCAGTTTGAGCCGGCAGATCCCAAGCCTAGATAACCGGTCACGGCAATGGTTGGAATGCCGGGATTGGAGTTATCCACGTCCGCTGTAAAGCCCGGAATACCCAAGCGAGAACCAGCGTCGTTTTGTCCGAGCTGGGCGAACTGATTGTTCACATCGCTCGTCAGCACGTTAAAGCCAACGCGCAGATCGTTGATGACACGCGGTGTGATGATGTGCGTGTAGCCGATGACGCCATTGCGGTCCATGGTCGGCGAGTAGGCCGAGGATGTCGGAGCGGCGTTGCCGCTGACATAGGTCAGCTTTTGCCAAATGAAACGGCCAAACAACCGAACATTTTCGCCAATGTTGTGGTCGACACGATCCAGCGTCTGGTTTTGTACCAGGCTGAGCGGGACGTAACCGTTGTAATTGTTGGCAATACCCGAAGTCGTCGGAAGTGGGTAGTACTGCAACAAGCTGGCCGCAACGGCAGACACAGGAAGCTGATTATTCGCGTAGGGTGTGGTCCGGTTGGCTGGATTGTAGAGTTGGAGGGTCGGCAGCAGTTCAGAGAAGTCGCCTGTCCGCATACGCGCCGTGGGAACTGTCGTTACTGAAAGCGTCTGCTGATTCTGGCGCAGACCTTCGTACGATCCCATAAAGAATGTCTTGTTGCGACCGTTGTACAGAAATGGAATGACCACCGGGCCACTTAGAACGCCACCAAATTGATTGAAGCGCAGTTTCGCGACGCGCGCTCCGGGCGCAGCCAGCCAGGGCTTCGCGTTGAAGTAATCATTCTGAATGTAGTCGTAGGCCGTGCCGTGGATCTGGTTGGTTCCAGAGCGTGTGTCCGAGTTGATGTGGATGCCCATGTAGGCACCGTACTGCGCGGTATAGTTCCCGCTCTGCACCTGCACGGCAGCTACCGCGTCAGGGTTTGGTGTTACGGGCGAAGACGAAATTAACGAGTTCATGATTGTGATGCCGTCTAGCGTCAGCGAGTTCGTGACTTCGCGTGTTCCCGCACCAATGTAGTTCGCGCCAGGAGGGACGCCGGTAAAGGACGTCTTGGGTCCCTGGATCACGTTCGAGGCCGTGGTCGCCAGATCCATCACACGCCGGGTGTTGATCGGCAGGTTCTCAACCTGATTACGATCAATCGTTTCGCCGATCACGGCATCGTCTGTTGACAGTGCAGGGGTGTCCGCCGTTACCGTGACGTTCTCGCCGGAAGAACCAACCGTGAGGGTGACATCGGTACGAACAGCCAGATTCAGGGTCACCACGGCGCCGGTGGAGGTTACCTTCTTGAAGCCCGGGGCTTCCACGACGATGTCGTATGTGCCGGGAATGACAAACGGGATGGAGTAGAAGCCTTCGCCGTTGGTCTTGCCCGGATACTGCACCTTGGTGTCGCGGTTGATACCCGTAACCTGGGCACCGGCAAGCGCCGCGCCGGAAGCGTCCGTTACCGTACCGACCAGCGACGTATTGTTGGCAACCTGTCCGAATGCGGAAGCCGCGGAAATGACGATGGCACTACAAGCAAGAACTCTTCTAAGCATGGAGCCTCCTGAGTACAGCAACGCCACGCACGGCCAGCCAGACAGGCAGGGGTACCGGGCAGTGCTCAAACAATTTTCTTGATGACTACGATTGAAACACGACATTCACAAAGCGCGACAGGACGATTGCCACACCTGATACTAGGGCATGCGGCCTAGTTGCCAATTTGGGAACGGCAGTTAGTCGAAGTGCACCAGGCCGCGCTGCAGCGCATAGATAGTCGCCTGGGTTCGGTCGCGTACGCCCATCTTCTCCAGCATCGACGAGACGTGAATGCGCACTGTTTTTTCAGCGATTCCCAGTTGTTCTGCGATCTCACGGTTCGACCGCCCCTGTGTGATGCACAACAGAACTTCACGTTCGCGCGGCGTCAGCTCGACGGCAGGCATCCGTTCCGCCAGACGATCCAGTGCTACGCGTGGAAGGTAGCGCAGAAAACGGGCCACGCTTTGAATAGCCGATATCACTTCTTCGCCGCTGGCATCCTTGGTCAGGTAGGCCATGGCTCCGGCCTGCACGGCGCGGTAGATGTCCTCAGACCCTTGATAGTTCGACAGCACCACAATGCGCGCCGGCTGCCGTTCCTTGCGCAGCGTTGCAATCACATCAAAGCCGCTGACGCGCGGCAGACGCAGGTCAAGCACAACCACATCCGGCAGCACTTCACGGTAGAGCGCGATGCCCTGCTCGCCGTCTGGCGCCTCGCCCACAATGGTAATTTGCGGATGCCCGGCAAAGACGGAGTGCAGCGCCATGCGCGCAAGGAAGTGATCTTCAATCAACAGCACCCGGATTTGCTTCATGTTCTCTCCGTGCGGGCGGTGCGTTGGTGACCGCATGCACACTGCCGGTCACGTGCGTCAAACGCCGATCCACTTCACAATGTGCTGTTGCTGTACCGCGGGCTGATGAATTCTGTGAAAGCTCACCGTAACAGAAACTTCGGTGCCGCCCACGCCAGAGCTTGCCAGGTGCAGCGTGCCGCCCAGTTTGCGTGCGCGCTCTTCCATGACCGGGATGCCGAAGTGACCCGCGCGCACGGAGCGGTCAGAGACGTGGAATCCGCGGCCGTCGTCGCGCACCGTCAATCGCAGCAGGTCATCCTCATAATGGAGCCCTATGTGGATGTGCGAGGGCCTGCCGTGACGGATGGCGTTGGTTACGGCCTCTTGCCCGATGCAGACCAGGTGGTGGACCGCGCCGGGTGAGATGGGAATCTCAGTGCCCCGGACCTCGAGCGTGGTCTGCGGGCTCTCCCGTTCGCGCTGGGCGCTGGTTGCGTCCAGCAGAGCGCGCGACAGGCTGTTCGTGATCTCGTCAGATTCGCGCAGATCCCAGATAATGCGCCGCGCCTCAGCCTGGCAGTGCGCTACCATGCTGCGCGCCAGTTCGCACGACTGCGAGGCGGGGTGGTCATTGGGCAGCGCCGCCTCGCGAAAGAGCCGTGCCGTGGCCTCAAGCTGCCAACTGATTGCCGCAAATCCGGCCATCAATGTGTCATGGCATTCGCTGGCAATGCGGTTGCGCTCCTGCAGCACCATGCCGATTTGCCCCTTCAGCAACTGGTCGCGCTGCTGCAAAATCTGCAGCGTTAGGCCCAACAGCACTATCCCAACCAGAACATAGGCGTACCAGGTCTGGTAGAAGAACGGCCTCTGCTGGACGGGCAGCAGGGCGACCGCATCCGGCCAGGGCTGCCCCGCCGTCCGCGCCTGCACCTGAAAGGTGTAGCTGCCGGGCGACAACCGCCGGTAATGCGCCAGACGCTCGTGCGTCACCGTCCAACCGTTGTCGTAACCGTCCAGCCGGTAGCGGAACTCCAGCGGCAGGGTGCTGAGTTGGGCGCCCGGCTGCACTGTATCATAGAACAGGATGATCTCCGGGTGACCCGGGTCAAGCTTTACCTCGGTGCCGCGCAGCAGCCGGGTTCCATCCAGTTCGCTTCCAAAGGTCCAGCCGCGAATGGCTACAGCGATCGCCGGTGCAGTCGTCTGCCTGCTCTTTACATCAGCCGCAATGGCTGTGCCGGGAACCGTGGGCGCGTCTTCATCGTCTGGAGCGATTTGCGCACCGGCCATGGGAACGCCGGACGCGATCCACAGTGCGAACAGCAGCAACGTGCTTAGTCGGCCTGGCATTGCCTCTAAGGCAACACAACCTGTGCCTCGGCGGCAAGCCCCGGCTTCACTTTTCGCAGGGTCTCTTCATCATCCAGGGTCCGCTCGGGATGCACCACCAGCCAGCACAGCGCACCGGTCACTGCCAACGCGGCCGCTACTGCGAAAGACGCCGTCCATCCGAAGCGCGCTGCAATCCACGGGGTAAGCGACGCGGTTAGTGCGCCTCCAAGCTGCCCACCCATGTTCACCACGGACGAGAACACGCCGGAGCTGCGCCCTGCAATGTCCACCGACACCGACCAGAAGGTGCTTTGCGAAAGGTACAGCGCGCCCGCGCCACCCGCCAGAATGATGCCCGCCAGCGTCGGGCTGGCCACCTGCGAACCCAGCACAAGGAACACCGCCGTTGCCGCCAGGGAGACAGATGCAAGGTAGCACCGGCCAACCCGCAGACCGTAGCGCTTCGTCAGCCGGTCGGATAAAACGCCGCCCACCAGGCTGAAGACCGTCATGCAAAGAAAGGGCAGCATGGCGAAGCGCGCACTGGCCTTCATATTGAAGCCGCGCACCTGCGCCATGTACAGGAAAAACCAGCTGAAGAAAACCCACGCAATGTAGCCAAAGCTGAAGTACCCGGCGACCAGCGCTGCCAGGTCACGGCGTGAAAAGATCGCGCGCCACGAGATCTTCTCAGGCCCTCCGGCAGCTTCACCCTGGGTGCGGGTTCGGGCTGTGTAACCCACCCCATCCTGTATTTCGAGCAGTTCCGTGCGCGAGACACCGGGATGGTCTTCCGGCACGTCGCGCGCGAAGATCCACCAGACAGCACCTGCCACCAGCCCCACGACCGTGCTGAACCAGAAGGCAGACCGCCAGCCGTGCGCGACGATCAGCCACGTCAGCAGCGGCGGTGTGAGCCCGCTGCCCGCGCCCACGCCTGCAAAGATCAAGCCGTTCACAAAGCCACGTTCGCCCTGCGGCACCCAACGCGCCACAAACTGGTTCGCCGCCGGATAGATAACCGCTTCGCCCGCGCCAAGCAGGAAGCGAATCCCCATCAGCAGGGCAACGGCATGTGCCATGGTCGAGGGCAGCGCGGCAGTAAGCGCAGTGGCAACGCCCCACCAGACCACACCAAGCGACAGCACCCGGCGGGGTCCGTACCGCGCCGCCAGCACACCCGCTGGCAGTTGAAACCCTGCATAGCCGATCAGGAACGCTGAGAAGATCCACCCCAGCCGCTGGTTGCTAAGGCCGTACTCACCCGCGATCTGCAGGCCTGCAATGGAGATGTTGGTGCGGTCCAGAAACGCAACCCCACTGATGATGAACAGCCAGAAGGCAAGGAAGAATCGGACTCGGCTGTTTCGCTCGACAGGCATCCTCATCTCCTGGCCGTGGTCCCGGCCGCGTCCGAAACCGGTAACTCTTTGGCAGCAATAGAACTGTAACGTAGCGAACAGCTCTGTGCACGGCCTGCCTAGGGCATTTGCAATAGAGCGGTTGCGCGTTGCCGGTCCCGCACATGCAGTACCTATCGCCTGAACGATCCAATGCGGTAAAGTTGCACCCTGTGAGGTAGAGCGTATGTTGTCTCGCCGCCGTTTCTTTCGCCTGTCTGCAGCCATCCCGTTTGCGCACAGCTCCATGCGCGGCCTCTCGGGATCTTCTCCAACAAGGATGTACATCGGCACAGGAAACAAAGGCGTGGATCAGGGCATTATGACGGCCACTTGGGATGCGCGAACGGGTGAAGTCGGCCCCATTACCCTTGCCGCCGAAGTACCAAGCCCCACATTTCTCGCCACGTTCCGCCGCCCCGGCGGAGACGCATTTCTTTACGCCATCAGCGAGGTCAGCGGCGAAAAAGCTAAGGTAACCGCGTTCCTCGTGGAGCACGCAAGCGGCGGGCTAACCCGGTTGAACAGCATCCCTACCGGCGGCGACGGTCCCGCTCACGTTTCGGTGTCGCCTGACGGACGAACCGTGCTGCTTGCAAACTATGGTGGAGGCAGCGTCACTTCCTTTCACGTGCAGGCCGACGGATCGCTGTCCGAAGCTGTTTCGCATTTTCAATACACCGGCGCCGGACCAAACCACGAACGGCAGGATAAGCCGCACACCCACTCCGCCGTCACCTCACCGGACGGTCGCTTTGTGCTGGTCAATGACCTTGGCCTGGACCGGATTTTCCTCTACAAACTCGACCCGGCCACATCTGTCATGACGCCGTGCGAGCCACCTTTCTGGAGCGCAAAGGCAGGGTCGGGTCCGCGCCACCTGGCATGGGACAAAAAAGGCCGGTTCGTTTACAGCGCCAATGAATTGCAGTCCACGGTAGACGTGCTTGAGTGGCATGAAAACCCTGTTAGTCTACGTGCCGTGCAGACGGTGTCGTCGCTGCCTCCTGCGTTTTCACCCGGCAAGGCGTTCGTCGGAGAAATCATCACCTCAGCCGATGGCCGCAACGTCTACGCGGGCAATCGGGTGGCAGACGATACGGTTGCTGTCTTTGACATCCGTCGCGGTAACGGCACGCTGACGCAGGCGCAGCTTGCGCCCTCTGGCGGCAAAAACTGCCGGCACATTACGCTTGACCCCTCAAACCGGTGGATGGTGATTTCGCACCAGACCAGCAACGACATTGCCGTACTGCCGCGCGACAGCCGCACCGGCCGGCTGGCTGCCGCGAAGAATACTTATCCGGTGAACAAACCCATGTGTGTTGTGTTCCTTTAGGAACAGGCAAAGAAACAGGTCAAATGCCTGATGGCAAGCATCGGCAGATTCGACGCATACTGATGTAATAATCCTTTGCGGTCTCCGCCTGTGGAACCGCAACGTATGCGTCGCATCGACATCAACACACCGTCTGTTAGGCAGGCGTGAGGGCTGAAATGATCGCAACAGTCACTCGAGACGACTCTCGCTACTCCTCATTGAACCGCGGCCGGAACGCCCGTTTTCCTCACGTGGATACAGACGCCGTGGCGCGGGTCGAGCTCTGTGAGAACGCAGACGATGTAGCTGCCGCCCTGCAACGCGCGGTGGCGGCGGGTCTGCGCCCCACAGTGCGTTCTGGCGGCCACTGCTATGAAGATTTTGTCGTGAATAATCCGGGCGGTGTGCTGCTGGATGTACGTGGCTTGAAGACTGTGTCTGCCGTGCCGGGCGGCGGCTACCAGGTGGGTCCGGGAGCGTATCTGGGTGAGGTGTATACCGCGCTGTTTGAGCAGGCGGGCAGCAACATTCCGCTGGGTAGCTGCTACACCGTCGGCGCTGGTGGCCACATCTCCGGTGGCGGCTATGGTCTGCTCACGCGGCAGCAAGGACTTTCAATCGACCTGCTGACCGGCGTCGACATCGTTACGGTGCAGCACAGCGGCAAGGTAGTTCTGCGGCGCGCCGATCGGCACAAAAACCCCGACCTGTTTCGTGCGTTGCGCGGCGGCGGCGGCGCGAACTTCGGCGTGATCACGAACTTTTACTTCGACAAGCTACCCGCTGCCCCCAAGCAGCTCATCAGCGGCGGCGTGTCCTTCCCATGGGACACCATGACGGAAGACAAGTTCATCGACATTGCCAACACCTACGGCCACTATTTCGCCACGCGCGGCCGCGAGCCGGACACCTGGCCCATGTTCACCATGATGGGCCTGACGCATCGTGTGCCGAATGGACGGATCAACGTGTCTGCAACATGGCATGACATGGATGGCAGCAGCGATCTGCGCGTGCCCACGGAGTTCCTGGATCTGTTCTTGAAATGTGACACCAAGATTGCCGAATTGAAAGATCCCCAGACCAGCGCCCATGCACCCTCTGGTGGGCGTTTTCAGCAGTCACCCTGCGTCGAGGGCAAGCACCGTTTCAACACCCAGCCCTGGCTGGAAGCAACGACGAAGGGCAGCAGCGGCGGTGCCAATGGGTACGGCTCCACGCGCGGCAAGTACAAGTCCTGCTACATGAAGCAGAACTTCACCACGGACGAACTGAAGCGCATGTACGCCTGGCTGACGCGCGACATTCCTAACGTGAACACGGGCTGCGTGATCGCCGTGGATTCTTATGGTGGCGCGGCCAACAAGCCGCACCTGGCACACGAAACCGCCGTGCCGCAGCGCGGCTCCATTATGAAGCTGCAGTACCAGATGTACTGGCAGAACCCGACAGAAGACGAGGTTCGCCTGAAGTACTTCGACGACCTGTACACCGACGTCTACTCTGCGAACGTGCAGGGAACGCACGCCGGCACGCCCTTTCACGGCGACTTCTACGAGGGCTGCTATATCAACTATCCCGACCAGGACATGACCCGCTACAAGTTTTGGCCGGAACTTTACTACGGAACCAAGGGACTCTATCCCTTCCTGCAGGCGGTCAAGAAGAAGTACGACCCAAACAACATCTTTCACAACAGCATGGCCGTTCGGGCCTGATGCGCCATCGGGGTAGTCACGCATGACGAACAAGCAGGGTTGGACACGCCGCCAGTTTTCGCAGGCTCTTGCAGTATCGGCAGCAGCAGCACTGTTGACGCAATCCGGGCGTGCGTCCGCTGCAACCGGACCCGCCGGGCTCGCGTTTGTTGGCAGTGCACCTGCTGACGGGGGCCGTGGGGCCATCCACGTCTACCGGGTCTCCGGTTCAGGCTGGCGGCATACTCAGGTGCTGCCGGCAATGGTGCCCCGCCACCTGCTGCTGCACCCGTCGCTGCCGGTGCTCTACGCCTTGCATGACGTGGCAGAGTGGAAGCACCTGCCGCGCGGCGCGGTAAGTGCGTATGCGATTGATCAGCAGAGCGGGCAGCTTTCGCTCCTGGGTTCGCAGCCTTTGTCGCTGTCTGCCACGCACCCCCGGCATGCCACGCTTACAGCGGATGCGCGACACCTGTTTGTCGCGGCAGAGGGCGGTGGCATGTACAACCTGCTGCCCCTAGCCGGAGATGGCAATCTGTTGCCCGTAACCGCGATACGCAAAGAGTTCGGGTTGCAGGATGGCGACCACGCGAAGATTGCCTCGCCCCGCGCCGTTGCGTTGCACCCGGACGGCACCTTGCTTTCGGTCGATCCGGGGCAGGAATCGCTCACCAGCTTTGAGCTTCGCGGGCACGACCTGGTTCTGCGCGATCGAGCGCGCGTGCACGCCGGCGATGGCCCAACGCAGCTTGCACTTTCGCTATGCGGG
>CAXUEW010000015.1:0-12376 GCA_964250115.1 uncultured Terriglobus sp. | reverse complement strand
TTCTGCAGACGTGCACCGATGTTTCCCGCGCAAACTCCATCGCGGTTGCGCCCGGTGGCAGGTTCCTGCTTGCCTCTGGCGAAGGTTCCACGGACGTCCTGAGGATTGCGCCTGAGACGGGCCCTCTATCGCGTCACACGCGGCTTCAGGGAGCGGGTCAGACGCTCAGCTTTGCCGCCGCGGGGCATCTGCTTGGTCTTGATTCGTCAGGTGAGGTGCGGCAAACAGCCTTCGATCTCGAAACCGGCACATCAGCAACCCCAAAGACTGTGGCCCGCGTGCAGAACGGTGTCAGCCTGGCTTTCCAGTCCGCAGACAGGCTGCTGACAGCAGACAGGTTCGCTTGATGACGCGCCCGGGCATGTTGCTACGGTGCTGCCTGCTGCCCTTGAGTCTGGCGGCCTGCCAAATCGCCCTGGGTCAGGCAGTCGTGCCGGCTGCGAACTCCTGTGACAACCTGCCGCACGCCGACCATCCAAAAGCGACCCTCCGCAGCGGCGACCTTTCAGCGGTTGTGTTCCTGCCTGATGCGCAGAACGGCTACTACCGCGGCGCGCGATTTGACTGGGGCGGCATCGTGGGATGTGCCAGCCTGCATGGGCATACCTTTTTCGGCGAGTGGTTCGACCGCTACGAACCCACCATCAGCGATGCCGTAACCGGCCCGGCGGAAGAGTTCCGTAATCCGACCAGTGAGCTCGGCTACGACGACGCCAAACCTGGCGAGTCCTTTCTGAAGATCGGCGTGGGCATCCTGCGCCGCATCAGCGACAAGCCCTACACCTTTGGCGGAGCCTACCCCATTGTCGACGGCGGCAAATGGACCGTGAAGACCGGCAAGAACTCCGTCACCTTCCGGCAGGAGCTGCACTCCGCCATTGGCTACGCGTACCTGTACGAAAAGACGCTGACGCTGGACGGTCGCACGAACACGCTGACCCTGAGCCACACGCTGCGTAATCTGGGACAGAAGCCGCTGGACACAGCCGTGTACAACCACGACTTCTTCATGCTGGACGGCCAGCCCACAGGCCCCGGCATGGAGCTGCGGCTACCGTTTGTACCGGTGCCTGACAAGCCTTTGCCCGCATCGGCAGAGATCGACGGCAAAACCATCCGCGTTGCGGCACCCCTCGAGCCTCGCCGCGGCCTCGGCGCGTACATCACCGGCTTCTCAGACAAGACGTCCGACTTCGACTTCACGTTCGAAGACAAGACGCACGGCCTTGGCGTAGAGGAGACTTCCGATTCGCCGCTGGTGAAAATGTACCTGTGGGCCACCCCGAAAACCTTCTGCCCCGAAGGCTACATCGCCATCCACGTGGCACCCGGCGAGACGCAGAAGTGGACTCTGCGCTACCGCTTCTTCACAAAGTAAGCACCACACGCGCTGCAAACTAAGGCAGCAACCAGCGGAAAGCCCGGCATCGCTGCCGGGCCTTTCTGCTTGTCGGATTAAGTTTAGAACACGTACTTTGCGGAGAGCTGTAGCTGACGAGCCTGCGAGCGCGACGCTGTGATCTGCCCGAAGGTAGCGAGTGTCTGTGTTTGGTTACCAGGATTGGAGAGCGACGTGATGTTGAAGACGTTTGCGGCATCAGCGCGGAAGCTGATGTGCTGGCCTTCCACGATGGCGAAGTCCTTGTACACAGAGGCGTTGGCTGCTTGGTAACCCGGGGCGCGCTCCGAGTCCACACGGGCAGTGCCGAACGTGCCGTTCAAAGGCTGACCGTACGCGCATACTCCATTGTCATAGCCGCGCGACGTTGCGGGTGAATTTGTCGGAGTGCATGGGATGGCCGAAGGATCAGTACCGAACCAGGCGTTTGCCGTCCGGTTCGTATGGACCATGGGCCGGTAGTAGTTGGCGCGCTGAGAGTTGTTCTTGGTGTAGCTCACGTTGGTTGCATTCATGTTGACCGGGAAACCTGTATATACAATGGCAGACATAGCAACGTGCCATCCGCCCACTGCTTCGTCCAGTACACGGTTCATGTTCGCACCGAACAGCTGCCCGCGTCCGACCGGCAGGCCATAGCTCATGTGCCCGTTGATAGCGTGGCGCACATCCTGTGCCGTGGGGCCGTATTCCGAGGTGTTGTCGTAGTAGTTCTGCGCGTAAGCAGACTGGCCGTTGATGCCCTGCGCACCGAAGAAGCCTGTGCTGTTGGTCATTGCCTTGGCATAGGTGTAGTTCGCCGTAAGCTCCAGGCCCTTGCTCAAACGCTGGCGGTAGGTCGACTGCAGACTGTTGTAGTTCTCCATGGCGTTTGAATTGGTGAAGATCACCGCACCAGTCTGGCCCACCAGGTTCACGTACGGTGCCGGGCAAATAGAGGCCAGTGCCGCGTTGTTGGGATCCGTAGGCACTCCGTTGACGCGGCAGGGCGTCGCAAGTGCATTTCCAGCGCCCGCGGTTACCAGATGCTGTCCAGTCTCGCCCAGGTAGCCGACCGTGAGTGAGGCTGAGCGGCTCACCTGAAACTCGGTCGTCAGATTGAACTCCTGTAGGAACATGGGCTTGATGTTCATGTCCCACGCGCGGATGGTCGTGGTGCAGGGTGTAGTGCTGGTGGTGATGTTACAGCTGGTGTTCGGCGTTCCGAAGCCCTGGGCAACGTTGAACGGCGTACCTGCACTAGTGGCCGACGGCGCTGCCGCAGTTGCGACGAACCCATTCTGGAACGGATAGTTGAAGTTCAACCGAAGGTTGGCACCGGTGCCTTCAAAGTAGGTCGTGATGCCATAGCCACCGCGTAGGACCACTTTGGGCGACAGGTTCCAAGCGAAGCCAAGGCGCGGCATGAAGTTGGTCCACACGCCGTTGAACAGGGCGCGGCTGTTGCCGTTCTGACCGGCCAGCACGACCGTCTTCGTCGCAGTATTGACGTTAGCCTGCTTGTTGTTCACTTCGTAGATCGGCTGATCGTACTCCCAGCGCATGCCCAGGTTGATGGTCAGGTCGGGCGTAGCTTTCCAGTCATCCTGGACAAAGGCCGAGTTTCGGTACTGGCGCTGTCCCGCCAGACCCGTTACGCCGCCGATGGCACGTTCGTAAATGCGCCCCAGGTTGAAGTCCGCTAGCGTGAAGCCGCCATTGGTGCCATTCTGCGCGGTGAACTGGCCATTGTAGTTGAAACGTCCCAGTGCACCGTCATTACCGGGATAGAAGGTGTTCTGCTGATAACGCAGGATCTGGACGCCGGCCTTAATGGTGTGCCGCGCCAACTGGTAGGTCAGGGTGTCGATGTAGCTGAAGGTGTTGTCGTAGTAGTTGGTACCAGTAGAGGAGTTGCCCAGTGTCGACAAACTGCCATTATTGCTACCAGAGTTCAGTATCTGTGCCACGAAGCCGGATTGCGCCTGTGTCAGACCATTAAGGCCAATGATGCTGTTCCCGTTCAGGCCGAAGTTGCCTGTTGAGTCACGGGTGTTTGCCCCGAGCGCTACAACCCGCGAAAAGCCGATATTTAGGTCATTGATCAGCCGCGGCGTAAAAGTATGCACATGATCAAAAGAAAATGTCTGGAACGGCAGAACCGTTGTGCCGGGAAAGCTGATTCCCAGAACCGGAGTTGAGAAATCGCCTGCAAGGGCGTGCGAGTAGCTGCCGGAAAAGTTGTCACGCTGCGATAGGGTGTAGTTCACCTTGATATCAAATTGGTCGTCGTAACGATTGGTCTTCGTCGGTGCCTGATAGTTATTCTGTGTGACCAGGCCGCCCGGAGTGGACGCACGGTTTGGTAAAGGGTAATACTCAGGATGCGCATACAAGTACTGCGCCACTGGGTTGGTTGGTGCGCCAAGCTGGTTGTTCACGTAGGCGGGCTGGCCCGGAGCCTGCGTGTTGTAGAGCTGGATGGTCGAAGGCAGTTCGCTGAAGTCACCGTTACGCATCTTCTGCGTGGCGACCGATGCCAGCCCGACACCTGCCGAGTGGTAGCGGCGACCTTCGTAGTCACCAAAGAAGAACAGCTTGTCCTTAATGATGCGACCGCCGAAGGTACCGCCAAAGAGCGTCTGCGTGTATGGCGTAATCGGCACAAAGTTCGCAGAGCTAGCAAAGTGCTTGTTCGCGTAAGAGTTCGCGTCCATGTTGTAGTTGGACAGGTACATGTACGCGCTGCCATGGAAGGCATTGGTGCCGCTCTTCAGCAGCGTCTGTACATCGCCGCCACCCACGTTTCCAAATTCGGCATTTGCATTGGCGGAGATGACGCGCACTTGACCGATTGCATCCGCGCTGGGATTGTAGCCAAGCTGGTTGTTGATCGTTTCGTTGATTTCAACGCCTTCAAGCTGGAAGTTGTTCGCTTCCTGGCGGTTGCCGTTCTGCGAGGCCAGCGTACCGTTACCGTTGCGCTCAATAGCAGCAGCACTGCCTGCGAACGCTGCCGGGGTGGCGGTGACAGCACCCGGCACAAACAGCGTGAGTTCGGTAAAGTTACGGCCCACAAGCGGAATGGCCGCTACGGCGGCTTGATCCAAGGTAGTTCCCAATGTTGGGTTTTCGGTGTTCAGCAGGGGCGACACATCGCTAGTCACCAACACATTGGTGGTGGAACCTTCGACGCCCAGCTTGGAGTCGACTTTGGCTTCCTGGCCGGTCTCAAGCGTGAAGGGTCCGAGCGTCTGCGTGGCGAAACCCGTCGACTCCACAATCAGCTTGTATTGGCCAACCTGCAGGTTGCGGATGACGTAAACGCCTTCTTTGGTCGTGATCGTAGACAGCGATACGTTCGTCGCCACGTTCGTCGCGGTGACCTTTGCGTTAGGCAGGACCGCGCCCGAAGCATCTGTGACGGTGCCGTTTACGCCAGCGCTGATCGTCTGCGCGTGCGCTAGCGTGGCCGATACAGACACGGCCATCGCTCCTGCTAACAAAATGTGTTTGTGCTTCATTGGCCCATCTCCTGAAGTGGTAAATTTTGCCACCCTGGAGCTTGCGCGTGGGTGGCGGTGGCGCAGATTGTTTATGTGAGGTGAATGTATCGCGTTTACAGGGTTGTAACAAGGGCTTTTGGCCTAATGCGACATAACAGAGCACATCCAGGTATCCGCCTTGCCATCCATACGCGGTCGTGAATTTACTCTTTGGCCCGAAGAAATCCACACGGTAAGATCGGACGATTATGTCCTGGTCAGCGTCTCTGTTGCGCTCGTTCTGCTTTCTCGCGGGGTCTTTCCTTGCCGTTTCAGGCAGCGGAGCGCAAATCCAGCAGCAGCCCGGTAACAAGCCCGAACGGCTGGAGTGGTTCCGCGACCAGGGGCTGGGCCTATTTATCCACTGGAGCGCCGATTCGCAGCTGGGCGTGATCATCAGCCACTCGCTTGCGGGTGCCAGTGATGCGTATGTTGAGCGCTACTTCCGCGATCTGCCGAAGACCTTCAATCCCACGCACCTGGACCCGGATGGGCTGGCTCGGCTGGCATCGTTGGCGGGATTTCGCTATATGGTGTTTACGACCAAGCACCACAGCGGCTTCAGCATGTGGGACACCAAGACCATCCCCTTCAACATCATGCAGACGCCGTACCACGCTGACGTGACGCAGCAACTGTTCCGCGCGTTCCGATCGCAGGGTGTCGCTACGGGCGTGTACTTCTCGCCGGACGACTTTCTTTGGCTGCATAACAACAAGAAGCAGATCCAGCGGCTGGTGCCTGAGGTGCAGCCCAGCGCGAATCCTGGTCTGCTGCGGCTTGACCAGGCGCAGATGACGGAGCTGATGAGCGGGTACGGACCTGTGTCCATGGTGTTTTTCGATGGCGAAGCGAAGGGTCTCCGCGACATCGCATGGAAGCTGCAGCCCGACACCGTGGTCACGCGCGGAGCCATTGAAACGCCAGAGCAGAACATTCCCGGCGCTCCGCTGCCCGGAGCATGGGAGGCAAACATGACGCTGGGCACTGCGTGGGGCTTTCAGCCGTCGGACGAGAAGTACAAATCCGTCGAGGATCTGCTGCACATCCTCATCACGACACGCGCTCGCGGCGGCAACCTGCTGCTGAACATCGGGCTTGAGCCGGATGGATCGCTGGCCCGTGAGCAGGAAGATCGCATTCGCACACTGGGTTCGTGGATGTTCATCAACGGCGACGCGATCTATGCGACGCGACCCTGGGTGGTGACCAACGAGGGCGACAACTGGTTCACGCGTTCGAAGGATCGACGCACGCTGTACGTCATTGCAGAAGGTGACGAGAACACCGCGAAGTGGAAGCGTGGGACTGCTCGCGAGTTCGTGCTGAAGACCGTTCGCGCAACGGCAAAGACCGCGGTCGGCGTGCTTGGACAGAACGATCAGCTTGTGGAGTACCGGCCCAACATCGACGCGAAAAGCACCTTTCACCAGGAGGCGGATGGCCTGCACATCCGCGTGGTGCGCGCGCAACGGCTGCGGGATAGCGACATCTGGCCGTACCCGTCGGTAATCCGCCTGACCGATGTGGAGGAAGCCTTTACGCCGCCCGCCGTTCACACCCTGCCCGTCACGCGTTCGGGCAACACGGTAACGCTGCATGGCGACTGGCAAGGCGCAGGCGCCACACCCGGTACTCGTTTTGGCTTTGACTACCGCATTATCACGGGCGAAGACACGCAGTCGCGGCTGCATGCATGGCAGCATTTGCCGGCTCAATAGGCATCGCAGCCCGGTGCGTATACCGCCCAGTTCACACCTTCAGCGGGCGAGCAGTACGAGGTACGCGCGGTGCTGATGCATCCGCTGTTGACGATCTATGGCGCAACGGTGCCGCTGCGCTGACGCGTAGTACAGACGCATAATCCACCGTCCAGCGCAACCGCAAAGCTCCCCACCCTGAAAAAGGGGAGCAGCAAGCCAAGGGCTCCGCGTGCCACAGCATCACTGCTGACACTCGCAATCTCGAACGACAATAAAACGCCATGCTCGGGCTGTGTGGTCGCTCCCACTGAGTAGAGTCTTACGAAGAATGACTAGGTGCGTGGCTGACCTATAAGCATACGGCTCTTCTTCTTCAGCGGTCCTGTATCAGAGATGTAGTGGTCTGCAATCAGCTCTCCGTTCGCCGAGCGTGCGCAGACGAACGAACTCCAGTAAGACTTTTGTGCAAGGTCCGTGTACTCCAGCCAGACACCCTCTGAAAGCTGCATCTTTGTGCATACATCTTTGTACGGTCCCTCCAGTAGCAAAACATTCTCTCCTACGGCTATCCCCAAAACCACGCTGAAGCCGTTGGGTGCTTGTACCGTCACCGAAGAAGATAGCAAAAGAAAGAGCGGCACCCTCACCAACGTTCTTTGCACCAATGGTTAGCCGCCCACTCTTGAGATCGTGGTTCGCTTCAAAGGTGAAGTAAGGTCTTCGAGAGGCCTCGCTCTGCGCAAGAGTGGCATTGCGTATCCTGCGCGTGTCAAATGCGTAAACGAAAAGGCCAAAAAGAGCCAGAACGGCGCAAACCGCCTGAATCGTCTGTGCGTTGATGAAGACCCACACCCAGAAAATGCGCCACATATTTGAACCTTACACGCTCAGAGACCTCAGGCAAGCTCCGTGTCGCAACCCAGCTTTGCTCAAGTCAGCAGTTAAGGGCTGGCATACTGGAAGTCACACCGCAGGAGTAGAACATGAATTGGAGTCCTGACTGGAGTCGTCGCACCTTTCTTTCCGCGCTTGCGGCTCTCACTGGCAATGCGTTTGCACCTGGGCTGCAGAGCGAGGTGCGTGCTCTTGGCAAAGCCAAAAAGATTGCTGCACCGATGCTTGACGGGCAGCCGATCTGCCCCATTACATCTGGCCTGGGTTCCACCGGCAACATCTATGCCGAGTTGGGTGTAACGCCGCTGGTCAATATCAACGGCACCGTAACCGTCATTGGTGGTTCCGTGATGAAACCGGAGGTGATGGAACTGATCCGGCGCGGCAACGAGCACTTCGTTCTGATCGATGAGCTGGAAGTCGCCGCGGGCAAGTTCATCGCGAACCTTTGCAGGTCGCCCGTGGGGTACACCGTCCTGGTGACAGGTGGCGCGGCGGCGGCCATGGTCGTTGGCTACTCCGCTTTTATGACGGAGGATTTCGAAGACCGGCTGGTCGCCGTACCGGACACCAGCAGCTTTCCTCGCAACGAAGTCATCATCCAGAAGTCGCACCGCTACGCCTTTGATCACCAGATTCGCCAGACTGGCGCGAAGCTTGTCGAAGTGGTCACGCGCGAGGAGATGATCGCAGCCATCAATCCAAAAACGGTCGCCATTCACTTCTCCAATATCCTCTCGGACCGCGGCAAGGTCAGCGGACCGGAGACGGTGGAGATTGCGCGCGCACACAACCTGTACACCTTCAACGACGCCTCTGCCGATGTGCCGCCGGTGTCACGCCTGTGGGAGTACCCGGCTTTGGGCTTCGACCTGACCACGTTCTCCGGTGGCAAGGACATCTGCGGACCGCAGGCGTCCGGCATCCTGATCGGCAAGGAAGAGCTGATTCGCTGGTCGCTGCTGAACATGAGTCCGCAGGAAGACCGTATCGGCCGCTGCTGCAAGGTAGGTAAGGAAACTATCTTTGGCCTTTTGAAAGCGCTAGAGCTTTTCGTCAAGCAGGACTACGACGCCACGCTGCGCATGTATGACGAACGCGCTTCGACCATCTCGCGCGCGGTCGCACGCTTCGGCGTGACCGCGCTGCCAAGGCAGTTCAATCCGGAAGCGCTGGGAAACGTGACGCCCACCTACTCCTGGCACATCGATCCGAAGCTGAACATGACCGGGCGAGAGGTGATGCAGGCGCTGGCCGACACCCGGCCGCTGGGCATCGGCAGCATGGGATGCGTCCGGCATGCGCGGACGCCGCGCGCAGCCTGCAAAGGAAGGTGACCGTGAAAGCGGGTTGGCGAATGCGGTCGCCGCAAAGCCTGCCAATGACACAACGGCTCGCCCTCCCCGCCCGCCACGGGATCCTCAGGTGTTCGGGTTTGCCGTGTGGCAAATAAAGGATGGCGAAGACAAGCTGATCGCGGACCGGCTGGTTGAGATCTTCTCGAAAGCCCCGAAGAGTGCTTCAGTTTAACCCGAAACGGAAGAGGGCCCGTGGTTCAGGAAAGTTGTATCTAAGCACGCCAAGCAGCGCTGATACGATATCTCTACCGGAGGCGTCAGGATGACGAGAATGCAATTCATCGCTCTGCTAACGCCTGCTGTGGGCTCCTTTGTCCTGGTCATACTCGCATGGCTGCATCAGAACCAGCGGCTTACTGATCTGCGTTCCGACACGAATCGTCAGTTCGATGACACAAGACGCCAGTTCGGCGACCTTCGCTCTGACACAAACCGGCAATTCGCTGAGTTTCGCTCTGACACGAGTCGCCAGTTCGACGACCTAAGACGCCAGTTCGGTGACCTTCGCTTCGACGCAAACCGTCAGTTTGACGAGGTTAAGCAAGCGCTCGCGACGCTCACATCCGATTATCACAATTTTATGGTTTGGAGCAGAAGCTCGAAGGCAGGGTTGAGGAACTCTCCAAACGCATCCAGTAATTCTTTGTGTCGGCGGTCGATTGTTACTTGGTCGGTTCAATCATGCTGTCCACGCAGTTCTTCGGTGCATTCACTGCATTGCAGCGAGCCGCCATCCCGCCAGGCAGAGCGACCGAGTACTTCGTCCACTTCGACGGTTCTGATGCTGGGTAGTCGGTGCTGATAAAGGTCGCACCACTCTTCAACAATTCGTCACGACGATGCGTGTCGCCGGTGCGGCCATTATCCGTGTCCGCATCAGAGCGTGCGCGTACAAGGTACCCGCGCTTCACAAGGGCATTGATGGCATCGGGCGTACCCGTGTTCTGCTCCACAAAGGCGGCTTCCGGTTCGCCCGGTGTGCTGTTCGTGAACAACACACGCCCCCGCAGCGACGGGTGCCCGGCAGCGTAGATGGGACCGGACTTTTTCTGATCCATTAGGAAGACGACCTTGCCGCGCGAAGCAGCAAGCGTAGGCCAGTTGCCTGCTAGCACGGCCGCCTCAAGCGTGGGATAGCTGCCGCGTACCTGGTCCGGCACGATCATCTCCGCGGGCTGGAACACGGAGCGAATCTCACGGTCGAGCTCATCGAAATCTGCCGCAGTGAACTGGGGTGCCTCAACGGCGTTGGCAATGTTCTTAGTCACACCCGACTTGTTCTCGAGCAGAACGAAAATAGGCACATGCTTTGGGTGTGCGCGTGACCAGTCACGCACCTGCTGCAGGCATTGGACCAGCGGCTGGCAGGTGCTGCGTTGATTGATATCGACCACATGCAGAACCTTCAGACCGGGCTTGTCCATCAGGTGTTGCGGATCAAAGTCGGGGTCGGCGGGCAGGCCGGCTTCTTTTGTCAGGTCGACGATGCGCGGATGCGCATAACGTCCGCCTTGCGGGTCGGAGGCAATGTCGATTTCGATCTGCCGTGCTCCACCGT
Organism: uncultured Terriglobus sp.; assembly: GCA_964250115.1. Lineage (GTDB taxonomy): Bacteria > Acidobacteriota > Terriglobia > Terriglobales > Acidobacteriaceae > Terriglobus. Next base: position 1,940 of record CAXUEW010000015.1, on the reverse strand, counting down.
CGAACTGCACGGGTAACGGCGGATGCGAATACTCCAGCTTGCTGTAGGCATCCGGATTCTTTGCCTGCAGCCACTTCGCCTCGCTGGGTGCAAAGCCGCTGTTGTAGCTGTTGTGCGTGCCGATCACCTGGATCTGGTTCAGGTGAACCATGTTGTCCTGCGAGCCAGCGGTTTGCGCGGAGAGGGAGAGCGAGGAGAGAACACAAGCGACGACAGCATATGCAGTGAGTTTCATCGCCTTCCATAGTACGGAAGTTTGCGCGCAGGGTGATGAATGGCGCATGAGAAAGGGCAGCACCCTAAGGTGCTGCCCTTCTGTTGTGATTTTGTTTAGAGAGTCGCGACCGACAGGGGCGCATCGCCGCTCTTGGTCATGATTTCAGCAAGGCCGTGCAGGCGCTTTGCGTTGGCCGGTGTCTTGGCTGCGGCGGCTGCCTGTTCCAGCGATGGTGCCATCGCCTTCAGCTTGCTGTCCTTCTTGTTGCCTGCCTTGTCGATGGCTGCGCGCAGTTCCGCGATCTTCGCCGTGGGCAGGCCGTTGTCCCGCTCAAGCTGATCGAGGTATGCCTTGGCCGTGACGAAGGTCGCGGGCCAGGTGACCTGCGGCTGGTCCTGCACGTTCAGCGTGTCGAAGTGAACCTGGTTGGCGGCATCGATCTCGTTCTGCGTCAGCATGTCGGTCGGCACCAGCTTCATCACGTCGAGGCCGCGAGCGATCTCGGAACCGTAGATGTAGCCGTTGTACCAGTACGTCGACCACTGGCCGCCCATGGCAAACTTCTTGCCGCTGATGGGACCGCGATCGAAGTAACCAATTTCAACCGGGTGCGCAGGATCGGTCCAGTCGACGATAGAAACGCCTCCCTGGTACCAGCTCTGCACGTGGAGCGAACGCCCGGGAACCGGGATCTCAGACCCATTGTGCGCGACGCAGTTTTCACGATCGGTCTGCGCAGCCGGCATCTTGTAGTACGACTGCAGCGTCATCTTCTTGTCGGGTCCGATGGAGAAGATGGCGTCCGCGCCCCACTGCATGGGGTCGCTTGCACGGCAGCGCGGCTGGCCGCCTCCGCCCCACTCATCGCTGAAGAGTACGGACTTGCCGTCGTTAGAGAAGTTTGCAGAGTGCCAAAAGGCATAGTTCGGATCGCTGACCGCGTCCAGGCGCTTTGGGTTAGCGACATCCGAAATGTCGAGCAGGATGCCATTGCCGGAGCAAGCTCCAGCAGCCAGGCCCACCGCCGGGTACACGGTAATGTCATGGCAGCCGCGTGTTGCACTGGTGGTCTGCGTGCCTTCGCCGTGGTTGCCGCCCTTCCAAAGGCCGTTCATGTTGCCGGTCTCAGGATCGGTAAAGATGCGCGGGCTGGAGACAACCGCAGCCTGCTCAGGATGCGCTAATGGCACCTTGATGATGACGATGGTGAATAGCGCCGTGTTGGGGTCTTCATCAGGAGCGGCACCGGAGCAGCCGCCCAGTTCCTTCGCGTCGCGTACGCCGGCAGAACCGGAGATGTACACGTAGACGTTGTCCTTGTCCTTTGGGTCGGCCACAACGGTGTGCGTGTGCGATCCGCGGCAGGTTTGCACGTCCTTCACCTGGCGGGGCTTGGTCACGTCGCTGATGTCGAAGATGCGGATACCGCGGATACGGTCCTTCTCGGCGGGCTCCGGTGGGCGCTTCGCGAACATCTTCGCGCGGTCTTCCGGGGTCATGTTGGCGGCGTTCGCCATCATTTCGCGCTGTGCGGCGGCTGCCTGCTCAAGGGACGCAAAGCCATTCGTGCCGCAGTCGACGCGGCCATTGGCGGCTTCCACCGACATGAACATCAGGTTGCCGTAGACGGATACATCGCCCTGGCCACCGGGGCACACCATGCTTGTAACCAGCTTGGCCTTTGCCGGATCGCTGGCATCGTAGGTGTTGATGCCGTAGTAGT
>CAXUEW010000014.1:13163-26869 GCA_964250115.1 uncultured Terriglobus sp. | reverse complement strand
GGCCAGCGTATGCCAGCTGGCATGCAGATCCCTCCGCTGCGCTGCGGGAATGACAGACGGAAGAGTGTAGCTGCAATGAGCAGGACAGAACATTGCAGCGCAGTGCCGGTGGTCCGCAAGCTGCTACCATCCGCCTTATGCCGTCAGAAATGCCACTCCTGCAGGCCAAGGGTCTGTCCAAGACCTACGGCAAGTCACGCGTAGTTAACGACGTCAGCTTCTCCATCGCACGCGGCGAAATCCTCGGTCTGGTGGGCGAAAGCGGCAGCGGCAAAAGCACCGTGGCGCGGATGGTGCTGCGGCTGATTGAGCCGTCCACCGGCAGCGTCCGCTTCGACGGCCTGGACGTTCTGAACGCAGGCAGGGCCGAGATGAAGGCGCTGCGCAGGCGCATGGGCGTGGTCTTCCAGGACCCCTTCGGAGCGCTGAATCCGCGCATGCGTGTGCGCGACATCCTTGCCGAACCGTTCGCCATCCACGGCAAGGAACTACTGCAAGGCCAGTCAATCGAAGAGAAGCTGCGGGAGATGCTGGCCGAAGTCGGTCTGGAAGCATCCGCGCTTAATCGCTATCCGCATGCTTTCAGCGGAGGGCAGCGGCAGCGCATCAACATCGCCCGGGCCCTGGCACTGCGGCCGGAATTTCTGGTGCTGGACGAGCCGGTCAGCGCGCTGGACGTCTCCGTCGGCGCGCAGATCATCAACCTGCTTCAGCAGCTGCAACGGACGCACGGGTTGACGTGCCTGTTCATCTCGCATTCCATGCCGCTGGTGCGCTACCTGTGCGACCGCGTGGCCATAATGCAGCGCGGAGAGATCGTCGAAATCGGCGACGCGGTAAACATCTGCGAGCAACCGCGCGTGGCGTACACGCAGGCGTTGATCGCCGCAACGCCCGGCTTCTCACCTCTCGTAAACTAAGGGTGTGAGCCACGAAGGTATCCGTCTCGTAAGCCCGGAAGAAGGCCGCCGCGCCGTTATCGCAGAGCAGCCGCTGCCGCCAGCCGCGGTAACGCCTGCGAAGGTCCGCGTGGCGATGACCGAGGGCACCGGCGTCGAAATCGTCTGGAAAGACGGGCATCGCTCACACTGGACGTTTCCCTTTCTGCGCGACGCCTGCCCCTGCGCGACCTGCCATGAAGAACGCGAGCAGACCGGACGCAAAGTCGGCGAACCAAAACCCGCGCCAAAGCAGATGTTCCCCATCTACACGCCGCCCGCAAGGCCCTTGGAAGCCCTTCCTATCGGACGCTATGCTTTGAAGTTCAAGTGGGCTGACGGCCACGAGAGCGGTATCTACTCGTGGGATTTCCTGCGTCGGCTGGACGAAGGCCTGCTTTCTACTGAGCTATAACCCGTCCGAAACGACGCGATGCTTATGTGTTGCTGACTGAAACAGGTAGACGCCCAGCACGCAGATCAATGGCTCCAACACATGCCGGAAGCGCGCCTGCACGGTTACCGCGTAGTAAGGCAGCGGCAGCAGCAGGAATGCAGCAGCAAAGATCCACGAGCCGGGCTGTCGCCGATACAGCGCCAGAGCCATGCCCATCAAGCCCGCAAGCGATAGGAACTGGAAGGACATCAGCCTGCCATACTCCAGCACGCCTGCTTCTTCCACGGATTTCGGAACGCCGGCCCAATACATCCACGTGCGCTTGATGGTTAGTTTTGCAAACTGTTCAGGATGCGTGCTGATCCACAGCTTTGCCTTGGCACCGCGGTCGGCAACCCAGGCGGGTTCGCCCATGGCGGTGTACTCGGCGAGGATACGATGGTTCTCAAGCGGCACGGTCCGGCCCCATGGAAAGCCGGTGGACCAGGGTGAGTTGCCCTGGTAGTTTTCTGCTCCAAAGTTGTCACGCAAGGGTATGAAACGGTGAAAAACTGCATAGTTTCGAGCTGTCCAGGGGGCAATTGCGAGGATAAAAAGCACCGCTGCAAGTGCAACTTTAGGTATCCAAGCCACGATTTCAGGCTGCACAAAGCGCTCCTTAAGGCCCTTTTGCGCAGCAGAAACGCTCTGTAACGCGTTCTTTTTTGCAGCAGCAAGAATGTAGAGCGTCAGCACCGGCATCATCAGCAAAGGTGTCGGATTCAGCAGCGCCAGCACACCCCACAACAGCCCGAAGACAGCCCACTGCTGCCACGTCTGGACTGGTGCCCGATCTTCCCCGACGCCGCGCATGCGAAGAGCAAGAACGAGAATCGCGGTGAACACAGCGGCGGTCGCGGACATCTCCCAAACCCAGCGCACGGCATACTGCATGGCCGCGGGATACAGCGCCCAAAGCCAGCCGCTCCACAGCGCAACACGCCTGTTGAAGCAGCGCCAACCGATCTCCCACACCAGCACCGCAGTCCAGGCAGACAGCAGTGAATTGACAGTCAGCAGCACAAACGCCGACACGCGGGAGTACACGCCAAACACCTTGAACACACCACCGATTAGCAGCGTGTATAGCGGCGGCGTCCACGCGGTGGGGCCGGTGTGCCCAGTGAACGGATCGCTGTAGCCATGCCCTGTCGCCAGCGCACGGCCGATGCGGCCCATCTCCCAGCCAAACTCGAAGTGATCATCCGACAGGCGAATCTTGTACGTATGCGCCAGCAGGATGTACAGCACCCGCACCGCAAACGCGACAGCGAAGATGCGCCATCGCAGGCGGCTGTCCTCAGCCGCCTGCGTCATCACCTGATGTGAAGGTAGAGACATACTCTGTCTCACCTTACAGCGTGTACAGAAGACGCTCCTAATCCACTCTGGCCTCACCAGGACTTATAAACCTTGGTTTTATCCCTTCCACTTAGGCCTACGACTAAGACGGCAACTTCAACCCGATAGGAGCCACAAGAGCTGAAGTCCTTGTAGCAGTAATAGTAGGCACACCGGGCTTGATTAACGTCACTGTCTGGAAATCGCTCGCGTAAATGATCGGGTAGCTGTAGCCGTTGGTTGACCGGGTGCTGGCCTGGACCCGGAACAAATAGGCGCAGGTAACAGGAGGCACCCAAACCGCGGGCGGCACAGGCTGGGTGAGGCTGGTGACGCCTTGCCAGATATGTGACGGACTGGCGTGAGCCGCGTAGCTATCGCTATAAATTCCCGCGCTGCTGCCGTGGCCCCACTCAGCCGACAATGCGATGCTGAGAAGATCACCTTCCGGATCGTAGGCTTGAAACTGCAGTTGAACACCGTCAGTAGCCGAAGTGAGATTGACGATGGCACACGCCGGTACCGGGCTGCCGCCATGCAGGATGTTGATCAAGTCGACCGTCGGTGGCTGGTTATCCAAAGCCAGCGTCAAGACCTGCGGCAGGACAGGCGGAGGCAACGGCACCACGGCGTTTGCGGCTGTGTAGAAAATGATCTGGAACTGATGCACGCAGTCGGGTTCTGTCGATGTCGTCCACTGGAACAACAGGTTCTGAATGGTGTAAGGAATGGCGGGATTCACGAAGGTGTAAAACCCGCTCGCATCCGGCCCAAACGATTGCCACACATCCAGGGAGCCCACAATCTGGTAATTCGACCATGCCTGAAGAATGGGACTGAAGGTTGCGCTGTTCGCGGCAGCCAGGGTGGCTCCGCGACGATGCATCACCTTGTACTTCGTCGCTCCGTGACTGAACAGATACGCTAAGGTGGCGACGTTGCCGATGAAATTCAGTGAGCCGCAGAACGCGGCATGATCGGGGTTGAGATAGTAGGGCGCAGTGATGGTGGCGTAACCGTCTGACGCAATGTCGCCGGTGCCTATCAAACCTATAGCCGCGATGACCGGGCCCGCTCCCGCGGGAACACTTCCCGCCGGCGTGCAGGCCAGCACAATCGAGTTCAGCGCGGAGAAATTTCCTCCAGAATTCACTGGCGAAGCGCTGGACGTACCACCCACCGTGCCGGTCACCACGCCAAAGTAGACAACAGGCGACGGGCCAGTTGGGTCGATAGGGTCAATGTTCAGGTCAGACAGCGCAAACGAGAGCTGCCACTGACGGTGCGGCGTGGCCGAGTTCAGCGAGGACCCAAATCTGCTGCGCAATACTGACGGAATCACCTGTGACGGATTCACTCCCGTGTTCGTATTCGGACCCAGCAGCAGAAACTTATACAGACGGTTTTGATTGCTCGGAAGGATGGAGAACAGCAGGTCGCGGTTTGGATCGATGGCACCGTTGCCGTTCATATCCACATAGAAATAGAAGTAATCATTCGGGTTAGCCGCGCCTGTCACTGAGGTGACATCAATGCCGATGTAGAGGTGGGTGGCATCGTTCTGGGCAAGCAGCCGGCCGCTCGGGATGGCCATGCTTGCTGCTCCGGACCACTGGGCCGCAGCCAGCAAGCCGGTCAATGATGGGGGAGCCGGTAAAGTCCACGTGCTTCGAATTTGAGCCATGTTCGTTCTCCGGAATCGCAGAGTCCATTCGCGCCGGAATCGTATACCCATACATGGGTGGATTCAACAGGTAAATAACTCAAAGACATTCGGAGTTTTCAACATCAGAGCTTGAGCAACTCAGCACCGTTGATGACTATGGAGTCGCGGCATTCCGATGGGACTCACGAGTTTCGATAACCAGACTTTTTCAAGGAATAGAGCCTTACCAGTCAATACAAGAACGTTTATCGGTACTTTTGTTAGGGTGACTGCAACTGTCGTCGGCACCGAGCTTCATTAGAAGAGGGACATCTTATGTTTCTTTCCTGTAGCCTCTGTAGCGACATGGACTATGTATCCGGGGAAACTCAATGCGATGCTGCCCGCTGCTGTTCGCCTGTATCTTCTCGCTCTCAGCTTGCTGTATACGGGCGCAGGATCAGCCAAAACGGATAATGGACGACGCGGTGCCTGGTGTTTCCTGGCAAGTAGTTGCACCTGAAGCACTAGGCTACTCCAGCAGACAACTCGACGTGCTGCGACACTGGGTTGAGACGCAAGATACAACGGCAATGATGATTGTCGTTCAAGGTCGTGTCATCTTTTCCTACGGAGACATCACGCATCCAAGCAAGATTGCCTCCGCACGGAAGAGCGTGCTTAGCATGCTGTATGGAAAATACGTTGAGAACGGCACGATCGATCTGGACAAAACGGTTGAACAGCTTGGACTTGACGATAAGGAACCATTCCTTCCTATCGAGAAGAGTGCAACCTTGAGACAAATGCTCGCTGCACGTTCAGGGGTGTACATCCCTACTAGCAGCTTCGGGCAGAAGAACTACCTTCCTCCTCGCGGGTCGGAAGCACCCGGAACTCATTATGTTTATAGCAACTGGGAATTCAATGCTGCGGGTGCAGCATTCGAAAAACTCACTGGCAAGAATATCTATGACGCCCTGCAAGGTGATCTGGCTGGTCCACTTGGGATGCAGGACTATCAAGCCCTTGACCAAGCGAAGGAACCCGATCTGCTGACCAAGTGGCCGGAATATGTCATGCGACTTTCCACGCGAGACATGGCACGGCTAGGCCTCGTGATGTTGAATAATGGCAGTTGGAAGGGCCAGCAAGTGATTCCTGCAGACTGGGTGCGATATTCAACAACACTTGTCACGCCCTTCCGCGACATCAACCCGTCTGGGCTTAGAAACTATGGAAGTCCGGAACGATGGGGATTTAGCGGTGCCCTCTGGTGGGTTTGGGATAGTCCCGCTAACCCCGGCAACGTGTACACGGGGCCTTGGCAAGGCGCGTATACGGCTCAAGGCGCAGGCGGCACTTTCGTCACGATCTTCCCCGCTGGCGACATGTTGGTCGTCCATCAGGTGGACATCGATAAAAACCCGAAGGCCTCCGTTTCACCGTCAAGCTACACCGCTATGATCGCGATGCTGATGAACTCTTTCTGTGATCAGAGCTGTCGCCCCGTCGCTAGTGCAGCCAGCGACGAAGAGAGCAATGCATCTCACGACCGAGATCGATCAATACCGTAGCGTGGGCTTATGCGTTTTCAGAAACTGCCGGGATGGATACAAGAAGTACCTAACTATTCTGTTCACACAAAGAGGCCCGCCAAGTGGCGGGCCTCTTTGTGCGCCTGTTCATCTACTGCTTTTCTTCGAAGCTGAGCGAAGCGGAGTTGATGCAGTAGCGCTGACCGGTAGGGTTGGGGCCGTCTGGGAATACGTGTCCGAGGTGGGCACCGCAGTTGCTGCAGACTACCTCGACGCGCCGCATACCATAGGCCCTGTCTTCAATGGCATCGATGGCGTCTGCCGATACGGGCTGGTAGAAGCTGGGCCAGCCGGAGCCGCTCTCAAACTTTGTCTCCGACGTGAACAGCGGAGCGTTACATGCGCCGCAGTGGTAGATGCCGTCTGCGTGGTTCTCGACGAGTGAACCCGTAAATGCGCGCTCCGTGCCCTTTTCGCGCATAACGTGGAACTGCTCCGGCGTCAGCAGTTCGCGCCATTCCGCATCGGTCTTGTGTACGCGGCGCGGTGCTTCTGTTGCGCTGCTTTTTCCTGTGTCTGCCATGATGTTCTCCCTCACATTAGACGCAGAAACACGCCTCGACGAACCAGGCGGCGGTGGGGTCAGGCAGCCGACAGGAAGCGGGCGATGACTTCAATCTCTACCAGCGCATCTTTCGGCAGACGCGCTACCTCTACGGTGGATCGAGCGGGCGCGACTACGCCTTCCGTCGCGAAGCTGCCTGCGTAGATGGCGTTCATCGCCGCGAAATCTGCCATATTCTTCAGGAAGACGGTTGTCTTCACGACATCTGCAAAGCCCAGACCAGCCGCTTGAAGGACCGCGTCGATGTTGGCCAGCACCTGCCTGGTCTGCGCCTCGATGCCGCCTTCGACCACGTTGCCCGTCACGGGATCAAAGCCCACCTGGCCGGAGCAGAACAGCAGATCGCCGGAACGGACCGCCTGCGAGTAGGGGCCGATGGCGGCAGGTGCGGAGGTGGTTGCGATGGCGGATTTCGTAAGAGACATGAGCAACATCGTAGCGTGTTCCCGCGGGCTGGTCAGAAGACTGCTCTACGCGCAACTGCGCGGCGTCTGTGTGCCGCATGCAGCTCAGAGATGTGTCGCGCCTTCAGCGCTTGAGATTCATCTGCACGCTAACCTGGGCCTTCGGCCCAGGTTGTTATGTGACGGGCCGTTGGCCCTTACTGCGCACCTTATCGCAAGAGCAAATTCGCCCTTGTTGCGCACCTTATCGCAGGTGCAATTCGCCCTTGTTGCGCACAGTACGGCAAGAGCAAATCTGCTGCAGGCGACTGCTGCCGTGCCGCACGGAGGCCGTTGCTCGCATGCTGCTCTGGTACACTTGCAGAGTTGGCCAACGGGTGGAACAGGCTCGCCCGGCTGTGGCGCCAACACTTCAGCAGCACCTCGGGGAGTGGCTCAGCCTGGTAGAGCACCTGGTTCGGGACCAGGGGGTCGGAGGTTCGAATCCTCTCTCCCCGACCAATTATTTAGAAGAGCGGCGGCCTGCGGGTCGCCGCTCTTGCTTGCCGATCCGCCCTAGAATCTGTAGCCCGTCCCAAATGAAGCGACCGGGAAGAACGATGCGTAGCTCAGGTTGTTCTGATTGCGCCGGATAAAGGCAGCCAGGCTCTTCTGGAAGTCAGCGTCTTTCGTCACATCCTGGCAACCAAGGGGCTGCGCGTACTGAGGGTCGCACGCCGAGCCCTGAAACGTGACAGCCAGGCTTGGCTGGCCGATGTAATAAAAGCCGAGTTCGACAGGAAACGACCAATGCTTTGCACCACGCGGCGCAATGTTTCCCCAGCCTACCGTCAGGCCTGGAGCCGCCGTGCGGGTTCGAATCTTGGCGCTGCCGCGCAGCGGATCGGCATTGCTGCTGACGTAATCGCTGCCGTCAAGACTGATGCTTCTGCCGGAGGGAACGAGGACGGTCGCATCCACCGACGTCTGAATGGCGAACATCACCTGCGGGCTGACGCGGAATCCATTGCCGAAGGGAAACCAGTCCAGCGCAGCCTTGCCATTGCCAAGCCGCAAGGACGCATCCACATCCGCACCGTCCTGCGTGAAGTGCGTGCTGTAACCGAAATACTCACCGCCAACGCGAACATTGAAGCGCGGCGCCACAGGAAGGGCGATATCGCCACCTATCCCGTTGATGCCGGCGTGCACGCTAAACCCGAGCGAGTGCACGAACGAATGGCTCCTTGCACCTGGCACAGCAATGGTAGCCGCGCCATCCTCGTGAGGGTTTCGAGGGCCTGCGGCATCGCTGACATCCTGACTGCTGCTTAGGTTGGAAGGCGTCAGCGGGATGTGAGCTTCTGCCAGAATCGACTGGCCGCGCACCGGTTGCGCCGCGACCATCGTGCAAAGCGCGGCAAAGCCGAAGACGACACGTACAAAGCAATTGCGGGGTTCCATGCGCATATTCCATTCTTCGGCATGAATTGAGAAAGCACGATACCGATCGGGCTGCCTCACCGTAGCACGCATACATTCACACGAATGTGCTTTGCCTGGAATGCGGATATCAGATCTTCAACCGGTGTTGCGCAGCCCCGCGGAGATGCCGTTGATGGTCGCCGTGATGGCGCGATTGATGGCACCTTCCTCATCCTGAGCCCCGGCTTCACGCTTGCGGCGCAACAGGTCGACCTGGATCCAGCTCATGGGATCGACATAGGGGTTGCGCAGCCGAATCGACCGCGCCAGAACAGGATCTTTTTGCAATAGCTCATCCTGCTCCGTGATCTGCAGCACCATGGACTTTGTACGATCGAACTCCGCATGCAGCATGGGAAAGACGCGGTCGCGCAGCTCCGCGTCAGGCACCAGCGAAGCGTACAGTTGCGCAATGCCGAAGTCGCTCTTGGCCAGCGCCGATTCCATGTTGCGCACCATGTCGAGGAACAGCGGAAAGTCGCGGAACATGCGCTGCAATAACTCCAGTCCACCGGCCTGCTCTGATACGAAACGCCTCATGGCCGTGCCCGCACCGTACCAGGCAGGGACGGTGTGGCGCGACTGCATCCAGCCGAAGACCCAGGGGATGGCGCGCAGGTCGCCGAGCGATCGTTTGCCGCTGCGCTTGGCCGGGCGCGAACCGATCTTTGCGTGCTCCAGTTCGGCGACCGGCGTGGCCTGCTGGAAGTAATCGAACGTATCCGGGTTATCGAGGATGTCGGCGCGGTAGCGTTCGAACGACCACGCCGCCAGCAGGTCCATGGCTTCTTCCCATGACGGCTCCACAGCGCCGGTCAGGTGCGTGTTGCAGCCGCCGCAGGCGCGAAGGTCGGGCCGGGCCACAGCATCCAGCGAGGACGCGATCATCAGTTCAAGATTACGTTCCGCCAGCACCACGTCGCTGTACTTGAAGTTCAGCACCTCGCCCTGTTCCGTAATGCGCAGGTTGCCGCTGAAGCTATCCAGCGGCTGCGCGTAGATGGCCCGGTGCGTCGGTCCGCCACCACGGCCGACGGTGCCGCCGCGTCCATGAAACAGCCTCAGATCCACGTTGCATTCGCGTGCCACGGCGTGCAGAGCACGGTGTGCCTTCCAGACCTCCCACGTAGAGGCGATCATGCCGCCATCCTTGTTGGAATCGGAGTAGCCCAGCATGACTTCCTGTTTGCGGCCCCAGCTTTCCAACATCGGCTGAAATGCCGTTGAAGTCCACAGCTCGCGGCAGATGGCCGGTGCGTTCTGCAGGTCTTCAATGGACTCAAACAACGGCGCGATCAGCAGGCCGGCATCGTGCTCTGTGCGTTCCGGCGTGACACCTCCAAGCCGCGCCAGCCACAGGACACGCAGCACATCTTCCGCGCCCGTCGCCCCGGAGATGACGTATTGCCGGATGCTTTTCGGATCGCCCGTGCGCTTGACCATGGCAATGGTCCGGAAGGTGTCGATCACCTCTGCCGTCATGTCAGAAGGTGGTGCAGGAAGTGAACCATCTTCGCGCCACGCACTGATCTCTTCCACTGCGGCAGCATGAATCTTTGCGTGCTGGCGTATGTCCAGCGTTTGCAGATGAAGGCCGTAGGTGCGCACTTCTACAATCAGGGGATCGATGATGCTGTGTGCGATGCGCTCACCGCGATTTTCAAGCAGGGACGCGCGAATCAGCTGAAGGTCGTGCTGCAACTCACCTGCGGAGTGGTAAACCGGTAGCGGATCGCCTTCCGCGGCGCCGGCAAGCAGCCCTTCATTCTCTCCCAGCCGCAGGAGCATGCAGGAGAGCATGACGCGAAGCTGTTCGCACAGGAAGTGTTCACGCAGATCAGCACCCGCGTGCGGCATCTGCGCGACGTACGCGTCCACTGCCGCTGCCAGTGCCTCACTGACTTTTGCCTGTTGCGTGGAGGATGAGATCTGCTGCAGTGCACTGTTAAGCCGCTTGCGGTAGTGCACGTTCAACACATGACGCGAAATGCCCAGGGCCCCGCGTGTGACCTGTGGCGTAACAAAGGGATTACCGTCGCGGTCGCCGCCGATCCAGGATCCAAAGTTGACCAGCGTCGGCAGATCGGGCAAGGCAAGCTGCAGACCGTATTCCTTCTGCAGGGCATTGCTTACCTCGGCGTACAACGTGGGAAGCGTCTCAAAGATGGAGTCATCGAAATAATCCAGACCCATGCGTACTTCATCGATGACGGCAGGCCGCTGCAGGCGTACATCGTCTGTCTGCCAAAGGCCCGTGATCTCCGTCAGCAGGCTGCGCTCCAACTGCTCGATGGTGTCGTCCGTCAGGGGAATGCTGTCGAGTTCTTCCAGCAGCAGAGCAATGCGGCGGCGTTTGCTGATGACGGATCGCCGCGCGACCTCCGTGGGATGCGCGGTGAACACGGGCGTGACGCAGATGCGGCGAAGCAGTTCCATGGCTTCATCCGCGGTGTACCCGGCCAGCCGCATGCGCCGCAGTGTGCCCTGCAAACTGCCGCGCTGCGGCTCTGCATGGCTGCGCAGGCTGCCGGCCAGGCGGCGGCGTTTGCGATGGTTCGTCTCGGCAAGGTTGATCAGCTCGAAGTAAAAGCCAAAGGCACGTGCAAGCTGGTAGGCGCGGTCGACCGGCAGCGTATGCACCAGCAGCAAGGCCTGTTGCAGAGCGCTTGCGGCCAGTGCGCTGTTGCCTTCCAACTCAGCCTGGCGGCGCTCACTGGCAAAGCGGCGCAGCGTTTCCACCTGTTCGAAGAGATCGTCACCCACCTGCTCACGCAGCACGTCGCCCAGCAGCGTACCCAGCGAACGAACATCGCGCCGCAGCGGAGCCTCTTTCAGCTCCGGCTCGCTCGACTCAAGTTCCGCAAGCCGTTCGCTCCAGTTTGCTGTTTGCCACAGACCCGCCATGGCTTTGATTATGCCTTAGAGCGACGTCAGTCCTGGGTTTGACCGGCTTCAAACTCTGCGGCGGGTGATCCAGGCCGCGCCTTGAGCGTCGCCGCGATCAGCAAGGCAAGCAACGCAATGATCGCAAAAACCCAGACACTGCCTTCGGGTCCAATGCTGCCGCCGCTGTAGAACGGATTGCCTTGCGGCGCTGAATCCAGTAGTCGATGTTTGGATACGCCGCCGCTGTCGGCCGTTCCGTAGAAGAAAGACTCACCCCAGTCCCATGCCGCGTGCCAGCCGATGGCCCACCATAACGATCCAGTGCGCCAGAGGCTGAAAGCAAACAGCAGGCCGATGAGACCGGCAGCAATCAATCCGCTGCTACCTTCCCCGGGGTTTCCCTTGTGTACGTACCCGAAGAGAACGGCGAGCAGGGCCGCTGTGATCCAGAACGCAATCGCCTTTGCGTGCTGTTCCATTCCGGCTGCTCGCAGCATGCCCGCAACGCCGCGCGTCAAAGTGAATTGTGGGAACCCACGGAAGGTGAACTCTTCGAACAAGCCCGTAAAGAGGAAGCTGACTGCGAGCAGAAATCCCCAAAGGACGATCTGTTTCGGGTCCGGCAGCAGAACGCCACGGAACGCAATGAGCCCACCCTTCCACAGCACACCAATCAGGACCGACAGCATACCAAAGCCTGAGAGCAGACCCCAGCCGAAGTCATCCCCGCGACCGCGCAAGGTGCCTATGCCATAGCTGCCGAATGGCCGCCTCTCAACCAACGACACAACAAAACCAGCGACGCCTACGACCAGGAAGCCCACGGCACTGGTCGACAAGGTGAACCACTCCGGCGTTGGATGGCTTTTGCGCACGGCTGGTGGAAACGCATGGTTCAGCGCTGCGCTGAGTGCGCGGCTCAGCAACATGACCGTTACGATCCACAGCAGTAGAGACCAGCCCGCACGCAGCCCGTCTTGCCCATAGAACACGCGACGAAGGCCGGAAGGCTCCGGGGCAGGAATCATTGCGCTGTCATCCTGTGGCGGTGGAAACCATTCCGGCTCGCCGGTGTTTACGATGGGCTTTGCTTGCGGTGTGATCTGGTCGGACATCATGGCCTCGTTCGGTGGACATGACCAAGATACGCGACGGCAGTTCCAGAAAGGGAGAGCGGTCAGCCGCCGAAATAGAACATCGGTACGTTCGACAGCGGCTTCACGCGCCGAGAAAGAACACCACGAATTGGTTGCGGCTTTAGCCGCCGGGATAGCCAACGTAGACATATTGAAAGCGCGGCTTCAGCCGCTGAGATGGCGATCTGTGGAACATCAGAACATTCTCATCCCGGCGGCTAAAGCCGCGTTCTCTTTGCGCTGGTTCTATCTCGGTGGCTAAGGCCACGAAACACCCGCCCGACGGGTCTCGTTTGTGCAAGCATTCTTGAACTAAACGGTCGCGCCCTGCTCTTCCAGTTGCGTCGACATCTCTTCCCACTCGCTCATCAGCGACTCATGCTCGTGCCGCAGACGGGCGAGCTCCGCGGTTTGGCGCTGGCTTTCCTCGGCAGAGGTAAAGTTGCCCAGCGCCGACTCCAGCGCGGAGATGCGGTCTTCCATGCGGGGCATTTCATCCTCCGCAAAGCGCACGCGATCCTGCATTTGCTTCAGCTTGATCGGATTGACCTTCTTCACATTGACAACGGCTGGCGTGGTCACAGGCGAGATGATTGCGGGCGGCGCTTCGACCACGGGAACGTGAGCGCGCTGCATCTCCATAGCGGCCTGCTGCAGCGACTCCGGCCCCCCATTCTTGCGCCACAGGTAGTCCTCGTAATTGCCGGGAAACACCTGCACGCCGCCGTGCTCGCACTCGAAGACGCGTGTGGCCAGGCCGTCAATGAAGTAGCGGTCGTGCGACACAAACAGCACCGTGCCGGTAAAGGCGCGGATGGCCTCCAGCAGAACATCTTTCGCGCGCAGATCGAGATGGTTCGTCGGCTCGTCCAGCAGGATGAAGTTTGCGGGGCTCACAAGCATGCGCGCCAGCGCATATCGATTGCGCTCACCGCCGCTCAACACGCCAAGCGTCTTGAAGACGTCATCGCCTGCGAACAGGAACGCACCCAGCAGCTTGCGCAGCTCAACCGGTGCCACCTTTGGCGCGGCAGCGTTGATGTCGTCCATCATCTTCGCGTTGGGGTCCAGCACCTTGTACTGGTCCTGCGCAAAGTAGTCCGCCAGCACGTTGTGACCGTAACGGATAGTGCCTGTAGTTGGCTCTTCCATCTGCGACAGCATGCGGATCAACGTGGACTTACCCGCGCCGTTGGGCCCCACCAGCGCGATGCGGTCGCCACGCTCAATGGTGAAGTTAACGTTTTTAAGTATTTGCTTCGGCTCGTAACGCTTACTTAGATCGCCTACTTC
>CAXUEW010000014.1:6245-13153 GCA_964250115.1 uncultured Terriglobus sp. | reverse complement strand
AGCCGTCCACTCGAAGGCGGCTGCGGAAAGCTGAAGTGGATGGTCTCTTCATCCTCCGGTACTTCGATGCGCTCGATCCGGTCGAGTTCCTTGATGCGGCTTTGCACCTGCTTAGCCTTGGTGGCCTGGTAGCGGAAGCGGTTGATAAAAGCCTCAAGCTGCTCGATACGGTCGCGCTGCGAGGCATAATCCTTGGCAAGCTGTTCGCGCCGTTCGGTTTTTTGCTTGACGTACTTCTCGTAGCCGCCGGTGTAGAACCACGCGCGCTTGTTCCACACTTCCACGATCTTGGTGACGGTCACGTCGAGGAAGTATCGGTCATGCGAGATGAGGATGAAGGCGCGCGGGTAGTTGCGCAGGTAGTCCTCAAGCCAGTTACGCGTTTCGAGGTCGAGGTGGTTCGTCGGCTCATCCAGCAGCAACAGTGAAGGCTTTTCCAGCAGCAGTTTCGCCAATGCGATGCGCATCTGCCAGCCACCGCTAAACTCCTCTGTCTGCCGCGTCCAGTCTTCCTTGCTGAAGCCCAGGCCGCCCAGCACCGCGCCCACCTGCGCGTCCAGGTTGTACAGGTCGTGCTGCTGCAGCGTGTCGCTTACCAGGCTGAAGCGGTCGGCCACAGCGTCATACTCCGGCGTGCCGAACTCGAAGTGCGCCAGCTTGTCGCTGAGTTCGTCCATCTCCTTATCCATGGCAAGGGCCGCGTGAAAGACCGACAGGCACTCGTCGAACACGGTCTTGCCGCGCATGATCAGGCCGTCCTGCGGCAGGTAGCCGATGGTGAGGCCCTTGCTGCGGTTCAGCTTGCCGCCGTCCAGTTGCTCGACGCCCGCAAGCACCTTCAGGAGCGTGCTTTTGCCGGTGCCGTTGCCGCCCACCAGGCCGGTGCGCTCGTCCGGCGTGATGAGCCAGTTGGCGCCTTCGAAAAGCAATTTATGTCCGAAGCGCTTGGCTCCATCGGCAAGGTGCAGCATGTGTCTATTTTCGCAGACGCTTGTTACCCGATCATCAGACGCCGTCATCCTGGCCGAGCGCAGTGACCGAAGGATGACGGACTGCTGAACAGGCATTTGTGCCAGCTCAGATCTTGCATCACTGGGGAACTGGGCGTCACCGGGTATTGTTGAACCATGTCGCGTCGCCTCTACAGCCTGTGGTTTGCTCTCCTGCTTTGTGGTCACACATCAGGCGCACAGACGCTGGCTCATCCCGGCTGGCGCGGCAACGGCATTGCGTCCGAGGCATGGTGGAAACACGGTGCCTTTGTCCGTTTTCCAGCCGAGACGACCTTTACGCAGGCAGCCGAGGCAATGGATGCCATGAGCCAGGCCGGGGCCGACAGCATCATCCTGCCGGACCTGCAGCCACCCGGCAGTGCACAGGCAAATGCCGACAGCGTGACCCAGCCCTTCGATGGGAAGTTCGGATCGGAAGACGATCTGGATGCGCTCCTGCGCGAGGCCTCCGCACGGCGCATGCATGTGCTGCTACGTGCAGATTTGCTGCGGCTTGCCGGCAATCAAGGCGAGCTGCGCTTCTGGATGAGCCGCGGCATCAGCGGCTTCGACCTTGGCACTCTCACCTCTGCTCAACTGGACACATTGCAACTGTTGCACAACGTGATGGATCGGTTTCCGGGCCGTCGGATCTTGCTGGCGCACGTGCCTGAGTCAAGCAAGCCCGTGCGAGGCAGACAGGATCCCGTGACCCTGCACCTGCTCTCCACGCAGGAGTTCTTGTCGCACCAGGGAACTTTGCAGACCGCCGTGGAAGTTCAAACCGCAGACACGCTTACAACGCAACTCCCGCCAAACGCAGCATTCGTTCTTGACTCCGGCCTGCTTGCGGATGAAGCAACGCGCGAAGCAGTACGCCGGACGATCGCCGCACAGGTCAAGCACGCGTGGCCTTACTCCGGGGCGCGCTCATCCAGGGCAAGGTCTGGGCGGAGGCTCAGGCGAAGGTCGCGATAGCCTGCGTACACATCATCAAAGATTGCGTCCCACCGGCAGCCAAGCGCATAGCTTCGCGCAGCCGCACGCATGCTGCTCAGCCTGACCGCGTCCTGCAGGAGGTCGCACACCGCAGCCGCCAGCGAGGAAGTCTCACGCACAATGCCGGTGACACCGTCCTGCACGATGAACCTTGGACCGCCGCCCGTGGTCACCGCAGCCGGCACGCCGCTGGCGAGTGCTTCCAGCACCACGTTGCCGAAGGTGTCGGTCTCTGACGGGAAGACGAACAGGTCCATGTCTGCGTAGCTCTGCGCGAGTTCCTCGCCCCGCTGCACGCCAAGAAAGTAAGCGCTTCGCAGGGACTGGCGCAGGGCCGGCTCCTGCTCACCCTGGCCGACGATCAGGAAGCACACATTTTGTATGCCCGCGGCGAGCAAGGCCTGCTCCACTTGAGGCAGCAGCATGACGTTCTTCTCAATCGACAGCCGGCCCACGAAGCCCAGCACCAACGTGCCATCAGCGCCTGAGCGTGTGCGCCGCGCGGGCGTGAAGAGTTCAGTATCCACGCCGCGCCGCATCACGTGGCACGGGCGCTGCGTCTTTTGCCGCAGCAGATCAGACAGTTCTTCATTGGGTGCGTAGAGCACTTGTGCCAGGCGGTAGAAGCGTGCAGTCAAAAACAGCGCGCCGTCTTCGATCCACCGGCCTGCCGCAGGCACAATGCGCGTCAGCCATGCAGCACGGCGCGCGGCATATTCATGCACGTTCGTGTGCCAGCTGGCGGCAAGCGGAACACCCAGCTTCCAGGCGAAATACGCGCCGAAGATGCCGAGTTCGCTCGGTCCGGTGATGTGGATGACATCCGGCTTGAACGCGCGCAGGGCAAGTTCAATGACCCGCGCATGACGCAGGAAGAACGGGTCGAAGCTGAGGTCTTTCTCCAGACCGATGGCGGCACGGCTGCGTGGCAGGTCAAGCGTCGTGACGGAGCCTTCAGCCCGCTGCACCGGCTCCCCACGCGTCCCTGGCAGCGCGGCACGAATGCACAGAAACGGCAGGCCGCTGCGCTGCGCGTACGCCGTAAAGTTGCGCGCGGTATGCGCAACGCCGTTGACCTCGTGAAACGAATCCGGCAAAAAAGCCACGCGGACTGCCGGTTCGCTCACAGCCATCGTTTCCTTGCCTTATCGCGCATGGCAGCACGGTATCAGAGACCGCGAGAGACGGCATTTTTGTTACTGGCACCAGCAGAGCTTTTTCCAAGACTTGCTGCATCTGCTGAGACTGCTGCTTCCTGGTGTTACAGGATCGGACCGGATGCAGGTTTCAGGCATTTCCTAAAAACCACGCACCTCGAGGACGGCAGCACTCCGAAAAATACAGCGCAACAGGAAAATTGATCGTACTCATGCTGTTTATTTAAAGCTGTTTTATCTCCAATTAGTTGCTTCGGCCATGTATCACCTACAATGGACTGTAGAGAGCGGTAATCCCAGCCGCCTCGCAAGTAAGTTATCCACTTCTTCTCTCCTAACATGCGTCTGTGCATTCCCTAACATGGGCGGCTTTATGTTTGAAGGCATGACTTTGGTGGACTGGGCATTATGCGGCATCGCTGCGCTAGGCCTGCTTGTCGCGTTGTACACACACGCGGAAGGTAATCGGGTAACAGCGATCCGCTTCGTCTACCATGACATTCGTCGCGAGATGGGCCACCATCCTCGGTACCGGGTATGGTGGCGCGCTTTACAGATCGCCATGGGCTGGCGAAAGCGCTCCGGCTCGTCCCCTCGGCGCAGCAGCATGGTATCTCCGGGAAAAGCGCGCATACGCTAAGAGCAGCTAACCGCGCGTTCCGGAGATGTCCGGCCCCATCTCGTCCTGTGTGCTTGCCGCCGGACCCTCTGGCACTTCACCGACCGCGCTATCCGGACAGTGTTGTGCCAGGCCTTCACGCAACAAGGCAAACGCATCCTCTGGCGTATCGGCAAAGCGAAAGATCTCCTTGTCCTTCATGGCAATGGCACCTTTTTCCGCCAGCAGATCCAGGTCGATCACACCTTTCCAGTAAGCCGAACCGTAGATAATGATGGTCATCTGCTTGGCCAGCTTATGCGTCTGCGCCAGTGTCAGCAACTCGAACATTTCATCCAGCGTTCCAAAGCCGCCTGGAAACACAACCAGCGCCTTTGCCAAGTACGCAAACCAGAATTTACGCATGAAGAAGTAATGAAACTGGAAGTTGAGCGCGGGCGTAATGTAAGGGTTCGGCCTCTGTTCAAACGGCAATGCGATGTTCAGGCCGATGGTTTTGCCGCCCGCCTCGAATGCACCGCGATTGGCCGCTTCCATGATGCCGGGACCGCCGCCGCTCGTCACCACAAAGCGGCGACGACGGCCGGGCAGACCCTTGGCCCAATCTGTCAGCATGTACGCAAGGCGGCGAGCGTCTTCGTAATAACGTGCCATTTCCACGGCGGTCTCTGCACGTTTGCGGCTCAGCGCGGAAGCAGCCGGATCGTCCGGCTTCGCGGGCTGCTCTTCCGGCGAAGCAATGGCAGCGCTGCCAGTGTTGGCGAGCACTTCCGTCTTCCCTTCCGCAACATCCAGCGCGGCAAAGCGGGCCGAGCCGAAGAAGACCACGGTGTCCTGGATGCGTTCGCGGCGAAACCGCGTCATGGGCTCCTGGTACTCGGCCAGAATGCGCAGGATGCGTGCGTCAGGACTGCCGAGGAAGTCTTCATTCTGGTAAGCGAGAGGGGCCTGCTCAAGCGGCGTGTCGGGTAGGGTCTTGTTAGCCATCATGCTGTCAGATGCGGACGGTTTGCATTTGTGAGCACTTATATCTGAGGTCTGTTTTCGTCAACACAGCCACAACCGTCTCGCTGCAAAGCTGACCTTGGCAGCTAAAGCCGATCCAAAGAATTAGTTTGTACGGCACAGTTGAAGCTGTGCCCTTCCGGAACCCGTTAGACTTCAAACAGCTTCTACACGAAGCATCTGGTATATCCAACGCTTACTTACGTGTGACACGTTTTAGCGGCGGTAGTCGCGATAGTGAATCAACTCGGAGATGCCGATCCAAAGGTCGAGCATGCCAAGCCCGCTGATCAGTCCACGCACCGTCCCCTTCATCAGAAACGCTCGCAATGCAGGGTGTTGCATAAGCAGCGGGTTCCGGTCCCACATCTCTTTCCACCACGGCAGCAGAGCGATCAGCAGACCAAGGTAAAGGCAGAAGATGACCAGCACGCCAAGCGAAAGGCGTTGCAGCCACACCGGTGCGGGTACTGTCTGCTGTTCGCTTCCCTGCGCCGGGTTCAGCGATGGCACGGGGGTGTTGGTCAACTCGGCCTCTCTGTTCATGGTCAGCGGAAGCTGGTGCGGCGCGGACATCTCTTAACGCTAACAGAGCAGACATGGCCTGCACCGGTCTGATCGTGCATGCCGTGGACATCTTTGGCTAAGCTTGTAAACAAGGTTTGAAGGAGGCTCGTCTAGGACTGTGCAGGACATAAGAGCACAGGAGCAACCTCTTGGATCGAGCCAATCACTTTATCAGGCTCCCGGGCTGGCACTCCGGCCGCACCACGCACATTCACCTGCGCCTGCGTTCCACCTACGACGCATCCAGCAGCGGCGGAACCAACACCATGCAACTCTTCTTCGATCAGACGCTGGGCAACACGCTGGGCACAGGTGTCAACCCTACTCAAGCAAAGGCAAAATCCGGCGACGAACGCTTCAGACCGCGTCTACACGCAGCAGGAAAAAGGCACAACGCTGATGACGCTTGCAGGCAGCACTGCCGTTGGTTACAGCGCCACGGCGAAAATCTACCTGCCCATCACCTAAGCTGTATCGACACATTGCTCTTTCGAAGTCGACTGGCGCGGCCGAAGCCGTAGCGATCCACAATCGACTGAGAAGAGACACAAACAACTTCAACAAACTACATGTCGATATTCCCAAGCGTCATTCCTAGTCGCTGCCTGCGAATTACGCTTCCTGCATCTGCTGCCGCCGCGGACGGCGGTTCGCCTGCAGCACCTTTTTGCGCATGCGCAGTGACTTGGGTGTGACCTCCACCAGTTCGTCGTCGGCGATGAACTCGATACACTGCTCGAGCGTCAACTGCTTGTAGGGCACCAAGCGCAGGGCTTCGTCAGCGGACGACGCACGCATGTTGGTCAGCTTCTTTTCGCGGACGCAGTTCACGTCAAGATCGTTATCGCGGTTGTTTTCGCCGACGATCATGCCCTCGTACACCTCGATGCCATCGCCCAGGAACAGCGTTCCGCGCTCCTGCAAACCATTGAGGGCATAGGTAGTCGTGACGCCGGTTCGGTCGCTGATCAGAGCACCGGTCTGGCGCTGCGGAATCTCACCCTGGTAGGGCACGTAGCCGTCGAACAGCGTATTCATCACGATGGTGCCGCGCGTTTCCGTCAGCATTTCCGAACGTAGACCGATCAGGCCGCGTGACGGTACCTTGAACTCCATGCGGACGCGGCCCTGGCCGTGCATCTTGACCATTTCGCCCTTGCGGGGTCCAAGCTTCTGGATGACCGTGCCGCTGAACTCTTCCGGCACGTCGATGGTGACGTATTCCACCGGCTCCATCAGCGCGCCGTCGATGCGCTTGGTGACGATTTCAGGACGGCCCACAGTCAGTTCGAACGACTCGCGACGCATCATTTCAATCAGCACGGCAAGCTGCAGTTCGCCACGTCCCAGCACCTTGAAGGTGTCGGGAGAGTCGGTATCCTCAACTCGGATGGACACGTTGGTCTGCAGTTCCTTGTCGAGGCGCTCGCGCAGGTTACGGCTGGTGACAAACGAACCTTCGCGTCCGGCGAACGGCGAGTTGTTGCGCAGCTTCGAGCCGCTCTCGGTGATCGTCGTGGACCTCGACGACTTCGCGGCCCTCAACAGCCGGTACGGCCACCGGATCGG
>CAXUEW010000014.1:0-6235 GCA_964250115.1 uncultured Terriglobus sp. | reverse complement strand
GATGCCGGTGATCGTCTCACCAATGGTCAGGCCGGACACACCCGCGACGGCGATGATGTCGCCGACCGTGGTGGTCTCGATGTCTGTCCGCTTCAGTCCGCTGAAGCTGAACAATTTCGTGATCTTTACAGGTGCGAGCGATCCGTCCAGCTTGGCGATGTTGACCATGTCGCCGGTCCGCAGCGTGCCGTTGAAGACGCGTGCGATGCCCAGGCGGCCAAGATAGTCGGAATAGTCCAGGTTCGTGACCAGGATCTGCAGCGGGCCTTCCGCATCGCCCTTTGCCGGTGCAATGGCGCTGGTGATGGTCTCAAACAGCGGCTGCAGGCTGGTGCCGGGGACGGCCATGTCCAGCGTTGCCGTACCGGCCTTGCCGTTGGTGTAGACCACGGGGAAGTCGAGCAGGCTTTCGTCCGCGTCGAGGTCGATGAACAGGTCATAGACCTCGTTCAGCACCTCCTGCACGCGTGCGTCAGGCCGGTCGATCTTGTTGATGACGAGGATCGGCGTCAGTTTGGCAGCCAGTGCCTTGCCCAGCACAAAACGGGTCTGCGGCAGCGGACCTTCGCTGGCATCCACCAGCAGGACGACGCCGTCCACCATCTTCAGCGCGCGCTCCACCTCGCCACCAAAGTCGGCGTGGCCCGGCGTGTCGACGATGTTGATCTTCTCGTCGCCGAAGATGACGGCGGTGTTCTTGGCCAGGATGGTGATGCCGCGCTCACGTTCCAGGTCGTTCGAGTCCATGACGCGGTCGGTCACGGCTTCGTTGGCGCGGAAGGTGCCGCTTTGCCGCAGCATGGCATCCACCAGCGTGGTCTTGCCGTGGTCAACGTGCGCGATGATGGCGATGTTGCGAATGACTGAACTCAAAACTTGTACCTTCTTGTTCGCGCAGGGCGCGAGGGAATCTTTGCAGGCGCACGCACGCTCAGGAACAAGCAGGCAGCGTGGGCTGACAGAGGGAAGCGCACAGGCAAGCCCCGGAACGGCACAAGCAGGCTCCGCGCACAACGTTTTTAGTCTATCGCACTCGGGTTGATGCACTCAATTAAGACCTTGTTAACAGCATCTTCGCGCGACCATGCACGTGCTGTTCGCGTTCAAAGTCACCGGCGTCTCATGGCGAACTAGTCGCAGACTGGTACGTCGTCCGAGTAGAGGCATAACACTCCGCACTTCAGCTAGCTCGTTCATGAACGAAACGCATTCGCAATGCAGCATCCGCCCGAGCCTGCCAACCCGGTCCGGTGGCACGCAGCGCATCCAGCACGTCAGGGGAGAGGCGAATCGAAATGGCTTCCTTCTTGGGAGCTTTCTGTGCGCCCCGCTTCTTCTTATCTGCCTCAATGAATCGCATCAATTCCGGTGGCAGGTTCGGGTAGCGCATTGCGCTCTTGAGGCGCTCGGCGGTCCACTCGGGGTTCTCTTCGTCCGGCACTCCGTATTTAGGAAGTCTCTTCGAGGTACTCGGCATAGACTCTTCTTTCCTTCCGGTTGGCGATTCGTAAGCTGATTGCACGCAGCGCTTCACCGCGAAGCGTAAATGTAAGCGAGAAGAGTGAATGGTCAAGCATGCCAGGTGCATTGAACCGCATTTCGCCGTAATCCTTACGGTCGTCTACCTCAATCTTCGCGGTACCTAAATGGAACTCCGTGGCGAGCCCAAGCGAAACGCCGTGTTTCCGCTGATTCTCCTCGTCCTTGGCTGGGTCGAACTCAACGTCCACATGCAAATTGTATACACAGCAGGTTGGGAGCGCCAAGGTTCGAAGCTGGCAGGGAACAACTTCCCGTCACTGTACGTTCTGTTTACCGAGCACAAAGGTGCCAAATGGCACGATCATCCGAACACTTCCGGTTGCTAAACTTGCGGCGCTCCAAACAACGAGGTAACTTATGCTCGCAAAGAAGCCGTTGCTCCCTGTTCTTCTCCTTCTTCTCTCAAAGTCCGCGGCTGCAAACGCCGATACCATTACGCAGAATTTCAGTGTCACATTTCAAAACACGTCGCAAACCGCGGAAAACAGCAGCGGGTTTCAGCAGTTCAACACGAATCTAGGCACCCTGAACTCCGTCAGGGCAGACTTCAGCGCAAACATCCTCTTTGCACCCTCAGCAGCGAACGGCAAATACACCCTTACATTTAGCGGCTATGCCGGGGGCAGCAGCAGCCCGTCGCTTACCATCAGCGACACGATGAGCAACATGTTCCAGACCAACGCGCCAGTCGATCCGGGCAGCGTGACCGGTAGCAATGGATTTGCTAACTACTTCCTTGCCTTTATCGATTTGAGCGTTCAGAACGGCACGGTGCTGGCCGGGTCCACGGCCAAGGGCACGTTGACTTACAACTACACACCGGCTGCGGTAACGCCGGAACCGTCAACCCTGCTGCTGGTGGGTACGGCGCTGGCCGGGGCTGCGAGACTGCGACAGAGGTTCGCGTCGTGAAGCGGACCGTGCGAGAAGATTATGTAACGGTACTTCTGTACGAACATCCGTAGCAGCATGACGATCCTGACCGACAACGGCGTGCTGGACCGGGCGGCACAGCGCATGGGAACTCTGCAGCCTGACGCGGCGCGACAGTGGGGACGCATGTCTGTTGGCGGCATGCTATGCCACCTGAACGATGCGTATGCGGGAGTCCTCTCGCTACGTGCGTTTGGATTGGTGGGTAGCCAGCGCGCGTCGCTCGCCGGGCGCTTCTTGCTTCGCCCCTTTGCACTGCATGTGCCTATCCGATGGCCGCAAGGAGTTCCAACCCCGCCGGAGGTCGACCAACTCATCGGCGGCACGCCACCCGCGGAGTTCCAACACGACAGGGAGCGGGTGATCCAGTCCATGCGGCAGTTTGCCGGAACGAACATGGACAGCGTGGTTCACCCGATCTTCGGCAGACTGAGCCAGTGGGAGTGGATGCGTTGGGGATGGCTGCATGTGGACCACCACCTGCGGCAGTTCAGCGCCTGATTCGGCAAAGAAGACAGTTACATGTTCTCGATGATCTTCGCTGCAAAAGCGCTGGTGCCCACCTGCGTGGCGCCTTCCATGCCCTTGGCGAAGTCGACAGTGACGTACTTCTGATCAATCGTCTTCGTCATCGCGGTTTCGATCAGGTCGGAGACTTCGGTCCAGCCGAGTAGCTGGAAGAGCATGGCACCCGACAGGATGACCGAGCCGGGATTGACGACATCCTGATCGGCCAGACGCGGGGCGGTGCCGTGCGTGGCCTCGAAAACGGCATAGCCATCGCCGATATTCGAGCCTGGCGCGATGCCCAGGCCGCCCACCTGCGCTGCGGCGGCGTCGGACAGGTAGTCGCCGTTCAGGTTGGTGGTGGCCAGCACGTCGTATTCCTTTGGCTTCAGCAGCAGGTCCTGGAACATGGCGTCACAGATGCGGTCGTTCACCAGGATCAGGCTCTTCCACTTGCCGTTGCCGTGGGTTTCGCCGATCGCTGCGAGGACAGATTTCACCTCAGCCACGATCTTTTCGCCGAAGCTGGCCGGTGCGAAGTCCAGGCCGGGTTCGACTACCTTCGCTAAGGCTTCCGGGGTTAGGCTAGCGTCCTTGTCGAGCGCGGCGAAGATCCAGCTTTCGCGCTCGGTGACAATCTTGTCGCGGAACTCGCCCTTGGCGACTTCGTAGCCCCACTCCAGAAATGCCCCCTCGGTGAACTTCTGAATGTTGCCCTTGTGCACAATGCTGACGACCTTACGGCCGTTGTCGACGGCGTACTGCAGCGCGGCGCGGACCAGCCGCTTCGACGCCATGACGCTGATCGGCTTCAGGCCGATACCGGCGTCGTCGCGCAGGCGCTTCTTGGTGTTGCCCAGCAGTTCGTTGTTCACAAAATCGCGCAGCTTCTTGACGTCTGCTGACCCTTCTTTGAACTCGATGCCGGCGTAGATGTCTTCCGTGTTTTCGCGGAAGATGACGACGTCCACATCGTCAGCGTCCTTCATGGGGCTGGGCACGCCGGGGTAGTGCTTCACCGGGCGCACGCACTGGTACAGGTCCATGGTCTGGCGCAGCGTGACGTTCAGGCTGCGGATGCCGCCGCCGATGGGCGTAGTCAGCGGCCCCTTGATGGAGACGCGAAAGTCGATGCAGGCCTGCACGCTGTCTTGCGGCAGCCAGTCGTTGTGCAGGCGATAGGCCTTTTCCCCGGCCAGGATCTCGTACCACTGCACGCGCCGTTTGCCGCCGTAGGCCTTTTCCACGGCTGCGTCGAAGACCGCGCGGGCGTTCTTCCAGATGTCACGGCCTGCGCCGTCGCCTTCAATGAAGGGGATGATCGGCATGTCCGGCACGGTGTACTGCCCGTTGTTGTACTGGATGACCTGTCCGCCTGCCGGTGTGCTGATGCCGTTGTAACTCGATTGCATGGTCCTGCTCCGTATGCTTTTGCCTTCTCAGGTTAGCGTATTTGGTTGTGCCAAAAGCAGGAACGCGAAGGACGCCAAGGCGCAACGCGAAAGACGCAAAGATGCGACTCGAAAGACGCAGGAACGATACCGAGAGCCAGGTGCAGCTAAGACTTTCCTTGGCGGCCATCGCGCAAACCTTTGCGTCCTTCACGTTCTCAACGCCAACCTTCGCGTTCTAAAAAGTTTTGCGCTCACCGTCATGGGTTTACGATGAACTTCACAGCAAAGGAGCAGCACCTATGTCGAAGGAGTATCAACCCTGGATGTTTGAACGCGTCTGGCAGGCGTTTTTGATTGTGTTTGCAGCCACGGGCGTGTTGATTTTCGCCCTTTACAACCCGCACGCTTACTAGGCAGCCAAAAAGCTGGGCGCTGCGGAGCCATGTACAGTGTGGACACCGCCATGTTCAAGCGATTTCTTGCTTTTGTGCTCTTCACTTCTGCCGCAGCAGCCGCCCAGCGTGTTGAGGTCTCCATTCCGTCGAAGACGCCGCTGCACGGCCACCTGATCCTTGTCTTCAGCAGGGACGGCAAGGTTGAGCCGCGCATGCAGATGCAGGAGCAGTACCGCTCCGCGCAGGGCTTCGGCGTGGATACCGGGATCGACGGCGGCAAATCCGGAACCACGCTGGTTGTGGATGCAAAGACGGTTGGCTATCCCCGGCACTCGCTTGCGGACCTTGAGGCCGGTGACTACTTCGTGCAGGGCGTCTTCAACGTCTACGAGGAGTTTCATCTTGCATCCGGCAAGAACGTCTGGCTGCCGCCGGACCGGGGCGAAGGCCAGAAGTGGAATCGCAAACCCGGCAACCTGTTCAACGCGCCGGTCAAGGTCCACTTCGATCCAAAGCAGGGCGCGCCGCTGAAGCTCACGCTCGACCAGGTCATACCGGAGATCAAGGGCACACCCGCCGATCCTGAGGTCATCGCCGCGCACCAGCCTGAGGCGAAGTGGTTGAAGTACATGCGATTTCGCTCGGAAAAGCTGTCGAAGTTCTGGGGACGCGACATGTACCTGGGTGCGTGGGTTCTGCTGCCGGACGGCTTCGACGAACATCCTGATGCAAAGTTCCCGCTGGTGGTGTGGCAGGACCATTACGCCGCCGGTATGCGTCCTGCATTTACGGCGACCGCGCCAGCCGCCGGCGGCAATCCTCGCGGCGCGTCCGGCTACCGCTTCTTTCAGGATTGGACTACAGGCCGTTTGCCGCGCGTCATTATGCTGTTTGTGCAAAATGCGAATCCGTACTACGACGACAGCTATGTGGTCGACTCCGCCAACGTGGGGCCGTACGGCTCGGCCGTGAACGACGAGCTGATCCCGGCAGTCGAGGCAAAATATCGCGGCCTGGGCCAGGGTTGGGCACGCGCCACGGCGGGCGGTTCCATCGGCGGCTGGGAAGCCATTGCAACGCAGGTCTTCTACCCCGACAGCTACAACGGCGCGTACGGTGCGTGTCCTGATCCCGTTGACTTTCATGGTTATCAAAACATCAACCTGTACAGTGACACCAACGCCTTCTACCGCAAGGGCGACTTCGGCCAGGTGCCCATCGCGGCAGATCGCGAACCGGATGGCAGCATCCTCGCAAACACGGGCGACGAGTTTGCCTTCGAATACGTCTTGGGCACGCGGGGCCGGTCGACCGAGCAGTGGAACATCTGGCAGGCGGTCTTTTCGCCCGCCGGTGCAGACGGTTATCCAGCACCGGTGATCGACCCGCTGACTGGATCCATCGATAAGAAAGTCGTGGCGTACTGGCATGACCACTACGACCTGACTGCCATCCTGAAGCGCG
>CAXUEW010000013.1:5819-27823 GCA_964250115.1 uncultured Terriglobus sp. | reverse complement strand
TGTTCAGCATGTCTGCAGGCGCGTTCGCTCAGACGAAGGCTCCAAGCGATGCACAGGTAGAAGCCAGCGTTCTGAAGGCGTTTGCGGGCGAGTCGCGCCTGGCGAACGAACCCATCAACACCTCGACCGTGTACGGCACCGTGACGCTGACCGGCTCCGTCTCGAACGAGGGCGCACGCGATGCCGCGGAGCAGCTTGCCTCGCGCACACCGGGCGTAAAGAAGGTGATCGACCAACTGGTTGTCGGCGCGGTACAGCCCGGCCCGGGCATCGATCCTGCTGCTGCAAACAGCTATCCGCAACCCTATGGTGCAGCCATGCCGGCATCGCAGGGCCGTATGGATCCTATGGGCGGCGATCCTGCCAATGGGAACCAGCCGCCTTACAACGGCCAGAACCCGCAGGGTGGCCCACCCAGTCAGGCTCCTTATGCAAACCAGCAGGGGCAGTATGGCAATCCACAGGGTCAGCCCGTGGATGGGTACGGCCAGCCGCCGTATGGGCAGCCGCAGCCTTACAGTCAGCAGGCCCCTTACAACCAGCAGCCGCCTTACGGTCAGCAGCAACAGCCTTACGGTCAGCAGCCGCCGTATGGTCAGGCTCCATACAGGCCGGGTGATCCGCAGGCAAACGGCGGCTACCCGAATACGCAGGGTGGGTATCCGGACGCGCAGGGTGGGTACCCGCCACCTCCGCGGCGTCTCTATCGGCGTGATTACGAGCGGCAGATGGCTGGGCAGGGTCAACCGGGGCCGGCCTATTCGCAGGGCCAGCCCGGCGGCGTGCGTGTCGTCGTGCCGGACGGGACTGTGCTCGGCGTCATCATCAATCGCTGGATTTCCAGTGGCGATGCTGCTCCCGGCGCGACCTTTTCTGCCATCGTGGCCAACGATGTTCTCGCAGGCGGACAGATCGCTATTCCGCGCGGAGCCACCGTGGAAGGCACGGTAATCGATGCCAGGGGCGCGGGTGCGCTCAAGGGCCGCGGCTCACTCACGCTTCAACTGAACTCGCTGCTACTGGGTGGCCAGCGCATTCCTCTGCAGAGCGATACCTTTACCGTCACTGGTCGCGATAAGGCCGCGCAATCGGTAAACTCCACCATCATCGGTGCTGGCATCTGGGCGCGGCCATTGGTCGCGGGACAGGAGCAGCTATCGGCGCGGGAGTGGGCGGCGCGGCCGGTCTGGGTTCGGCAGCCGCGTCCAATGGCGGTCAGGCCACGCTGCCGCCGGAGGCCCTGCTGCGGTTTCGCCTGACCACGCCTTTGCCGGTCGTGACCGTGTCTGAGGCAGAGATGCAGCGGCTGGGCGGCTACGCAGGCCCGGCAGCGGGTCGCGGCGGTCCGGGCCTCTATGGTGGCGGCCCCTATGGAGGTCCCAACGGAGACCCGTATAACCGTAACGGCTACTATCGCGGCGGCTACGGTTATTAAGGATGAACGCTGCCGGAAGGGCACAACTTTAGCTGTGCCAAAAAGTCTTTGGCAAGAGGCTTCAGCCTCCGAGATAGCTAGACCGACCCATTTGGACGCGGCTTTAGCCGCCGAGAGCCCGATCTCAGCTGCTAAAGCCGCGGTCCAGACCAGCTCCTATTACTATCTCGGCGGCTAAAGCCCCAGAACATCTAAAAGACTTATTTGTCGATACACCCCCAGCAAACTGACTGTTCTGCGTCTCAGGTGTATCGACATATCCGGAAGCGGCAAGATCGTAAGAGATGTTGTTGTTCCGGAAGGGCGCAGCTTTAGCTGTGCCGTCTTCATCCGAATGAGCAACACGGCTTTAGCCGCTGAGGGGCACTTTAAGCCAATCTCGGGGCTGAAGCTCCTCCCTCGTTGGATTTGTAGGGGCACAGCTAAGCTGTGCCTTTCCGAATACGTCAATACATCCTGGCCGGCTAACCGTCATTTATACTTCTCGTCAGCGACAGACCTCTTGTTTCAGGGGTATCGCGCCAAGTCTGCCGCGCCGCGGCATGCCAGAAGCTTCCCTGAAGGGTCTCCAGCGCCAACATGATTCGTTCTCTGCAGAAGGATAACCGCGTCACCAAGGCGATCTTCGCCGTCATCATCGGCTTTGCCATCGTATCCATGGTGGTCTACCTTGTTCCGGGCCTGTATGACGGTGTGGTTGGAACGCCGCAAGGCGTTTACGCCACAGTTCGGACGCCCGGCCTGCTTGGCCGCGTTTTTGGCGAGACCACCCAGATCAAGAGCACGGACGTGCAGCAGTACGCGCAATCACTGGCACAGCGGCAGAACCTGCCCGCACAATACCTGCCCTTCCTGATGCCGCGCTTCGAGGCGCAGGCGCAGCAGGTGCTGGTTGCCTCGGCAGTGGAAGACCGCGAAGCGGACCGCCTGGGCCTGACCGCGACCGAAGCTGACGTGCAGAAGGAACTGCAGACCGGCCAGTTGGGTCAGATCTTTTTTCCTGGCGGCCAGTTCATCGGTGACGAAAAGTACCGCACGTTTGTGCAGAACCAGCTCGGCATCGCCACCGTTGCCGAGTTTGAACAGAAAGTACGCGCTGAAATTACCTCGCGCCGCCTGGTGCAGTTCGTCACCGCAGGTGCCAACGTCTCTGACAGCGCTGTGAAAGAACTTGTCCGCAAGGCAGGCGCGAAGGTCAGGTTCGACTATGCCGTGATCAACTCCGCCGACCTGGGTAAGACGATCACGCCCATCGACAGCGATCTGGAAAACTTCTTTAATCGCAACAAAGCGCGCTACGCGAACGCAGTGCCGGAGAAGCGCAGGATCACCTACATTCCCGTCACGCTGGCGAACCTGCCCGGAGGCAAGGCATCGGTATCCGACGCCGACGTTCAGGCGTACTACAACGCGCACAAGGCCGACTACCACG
The DNA here is from genome assembly GCA_964250115.1 of uncultured Terriglobus sp. Classification (GTDB taxonomy): domain Bacteria; phylum Acidobacteriota; class Terriglobia; order Terriglobales; family Acidobacteriaceae; genus Terriglobus. The sequence continues at coordinate 24,956 of CAXUEW010000013.1, read as the reverse complement.
TCGACAAGCAGGTCAAGGTGCGCCACATCCTGATCAGCGTGGCTGCCGGATCGGACGCAAAGACAGACGCCGCGGCCAAAGCTAAGGCGCAGGACCTCTTGACGAAGATTCGCGCTGGCGGCGACTTTGGCGCATTGGCGAAGGCGAACTCGAACGATCCCGGCTCAAAAGATTCGGGTGGCGAGTTGGGTTATGTGAAGGCTGACGGCACCATGGTGCCCGCCTTCCAGAGTGCCGCCATGGCGTTGCAGCCCGGCCAGACTTCCGACCTGGTAAAGACGCAGTTCGGTTACCACATCATCCAGGCTGAGGCGCGTGATGAAGCGCACGACAAGCCCCTTTCCGAAGTCGCAGCGGAGATTCGCCCCATACTTGAGCAGCAGAGTGGCGGCAAGGCACTGCAGGCCTTTGCTTCGCAGATCGCCTCAGATGCCGGCAAGTCCGGCATGGACAAGGCCGCCGCGGATCACGGCCTGAAAGCGAACACCACGGACGCCATTGGCAGCGACGCCACCATCGCCGGCTTGCCGGACAGTGCACAACTCATGCAGGCCGCCTTCACCGGCAAGAAGGGTGATGCACCCCGCCTTGCCCCCGCTGGGCAGGGTGCCATGGCGGTCTACCAGACCGTTGACATTCAGCCCGCGCACGCACCCGCCTTCGCTGAGTGGAAGGGCCACGTTCTGGACGACTACCGTGCAGAGCAGGTGCCGCAGATGCTTCAAGCAAAAGTCGCGAAGCTGGCCGATCGCGCGCACCAATTAAACGATCTGCACAAGGCCGCAGCCGAACTGAACATTCCCGTGAAGAGCTCGGAACTGGTAGACCGCAAAGGAACCGTGCCGGACGTGGGCGAGATGAGCGGATCCGCTTCCGCCGCGTTCGATCTGCCGAAGGGCGGCATCAGCGGACCGTTAAACGCAGGTAGCACCGGCACTGTGCTGCAGGTGACGGATGTGCAGCAGCCCTCGGCACAGGAGGCGGCAAGCACCTTCGCCACCCAGCGTGCGCAACTGGTCGAACAGCAGCGTGCCGAGATGTTCGGCATCTACATGCAAACGTTGATCGACGACTACACCAAGCGGGGAGCGATCCGGGTGACACAGCAAAAAGCGGCTGCAAAGAACTCTCCACTAGGCATCTAGATTTGCCCTGTCTTTTCTCGAAGGTTTGCCATGCCTTACAACGCGGCTTCAGCCGCCGAGATAGATAAGAAGCTACACATAAACGGCTTCAGCCGCTGGGATGATGATCTCGGCGGCTGAAGCCGCAATCTCGATTGACCGCTCTTTGCTATCTCGGCGGCTAAAGCCGCTTCCGTATTCGGCTGTAATCTCTATCTTGGTTGTTGTAACTCACTGGGTACATCGACTTGTTTAATGCCCTGTGACTTTCAACCTCTCAGCACGCATCACACCAGAACATGATCTCTGAACGGCTTTCCGGCATCCTGCTGCACATCACCTCGCTGCCCTCATACGGCGGCGTCGGCGACCTGGGTCCGGCTGCGTACGAGTTTGCGGACTTTCTTGCGGCTGCGAAACAGCGGCTGTGGCAGGTGCTGCCGCTGAATCCCACGGGCTACGGCAACTCGCCCTATTCCGCGCTTTCGGCTTACGCCGGCAATCCGCTGATGATCTCCCTTGAGCGGCTCCAGAAGGATGGCTGGCTTTATGCCGGCGAGATCGACGGCCTGGCCGGCCACAACGGTCCCGTGGACTACGCCCGCGCCACCGCGGAGAAGATGCCGCTGATCGAGCGTGCCGCCCATCGCTTTCTGGCAGGCGAACATGGCGCTAAATGCAACAGCTTTGCACAGTTTCGGGAAACAAACGCGGCTTGGCTGGTCGACTACGCCCGCTTCACCGTGCTGCGGCGGCAGAATGGCTTTGGGCACTGGGTTGAGTGGCCCGCAGACCTTGCCTCGCACGATGAAGCCGCTTTGGAGACCTTCGATAAGGACCATGCAGCCGAACTGGAAGTGGAATACGCCATCCAATACTTCTTTACCGAGCAGTGGGATGCACTGCGTGCCTACTGCACCTTGAAGGACATCCGGATCATGGGCGACATGGCCATCTTCGTGTCTTACGATTCCGCCGACGTGTGGGCCAACAGGGAAGTCTTCGACCTGGACGAGCACTACAAGCCGATCGCCGTCTCCGGTGTGCCGCCCGACTACTTTTCCGCGACCGGTCAGCGCTGGGGCAATCCGCTGTACCGCTGGCGTTACCTGGAGCAGCACGGTTTCGACTGGTGGGTGGCACGCGTCAAGCGCCAGCTAGAGCTGTACGACCTGCTGCGGCTGGACCACTTCCGCGGCTTCCAGGCGTACTGGCGCATCCCCGCCGAAGAAGAGACGGCCATGCACGGTGAGTGGGTCGAAGCGCCCGGCTTCGCGCTCTTCGACAGGCTGAAGGCGGCACTCGGCGGTGCCTTGCCGCTGATCGCGGAAGACCTCGGCGTCATTACCGACAAAGTCGACAAGCTGCGTTGCGACTTCAACATGCCCGGCATGCGCGTACTGCAGTTCGGCTTTGCCGGCCGCGGAGCGCACCTGCACCTGCCCCACAAGTACGACCGCAACACCGTCTGCTACACCGGTACGCACGACAACGACACCACGCTGGGCTGGTGGCGTTCCGCCGGTGACGACGACCGCAAGAACCTCCTGACGTACCTGGGGCCGCTGAACCATCCCAACGACGTGGTCTGGGCAATGATCCGGTGCGCGCAGCGCTCCGTCGCAGCCATCTGCATCGTGCCGCTGCAGGACCTGCTGCACCTGGGCGATGAGGGCCGCATGAACACGCCCGGAGCCCCGGAGAACAACTGGACCTGGCGCTACCGGACGGACGCGCTCCATCCCGATCTGTCATCACAATTGCGCCACATTACAGAGGAGTGCGACCGCGACGCGTATGTCCCGGAGGAGGCTTTGCAGGAGGCACCCCCTACACCGCCCGAGGCCCTCTCTGACCAGAGCGGCGAACACCAGGGCACGGCCTTCCAGGCCTGATCGCAACCAAATCGCCAAGGTGCAATGCACTACACTGTCAAAGAAGGAGTTCTACTGCATGCCGCTGTCCGGTGAAGCCATTCGCACCATGAATTACGTTGACGATATCTCCACAACGCTGCGCCGTATCCTGGCCACGCTGCCGTCCCTTACGCCGGATGAGCGTGCCCGCGTATCGGCCCACATCAAGCAGGCCGACCCCAGCTATGCTTCTGTTGTCGAAGCCGTAAGCGGCGATTAAGCCTTGCCAGACCCGCCTGTCAATCCCGTTCCGCATGAAAGCAGACAAGGCCCGTTTACACTCGCGCTTATCGGCGCTGGTAGAGCGGGTCGTTTACTTGCGGCGCTTGCAGTGGAGGCAGGGCATCGCGTGCTGCTGGAGGATGTTCTACCGTCCCGCCTGCGCGAAGCGCTTGACGAAATTGTCACCGCAGATATGCCAGGTACGCTCGAGACAGTGTTGACGGTAGAAGATGCCGTCCGCGAAGCCGACCTGGTGATTGATTTCGTACCGGACGAACTCGAATCGAAGCTTGAGATCGTTTGCATGGTCGACCGCATGGCTCCGCCAAGGACGATCATGTGCATCAACACGCACGCTCTCAGCGTCAATGACCTGGCAAACTGCACCTACCGCACAGACCGCTGTATAGGCGCGGAAATGTCAGATGATATTCATTTGATCCAGGGCGCACAGACTTCCGTTGAAACATTACGGCTTACCATACATTTCTTTGAGTCATGTGGCTGGAAGGTGTCGGCAAGCGAAGAGCACATCGCCGTCGGTCAGACGCTCTAGTCCATCGTCCGCTGGCGCTCGAACGGCTTCTGCAGCAGCAGCCGCGCCTCGTTCACCGCGCCCTGCGTGTTGTCATTTGTCTGCACGGCCAGGCGATACTCCTGCACGGCGCGGTCACGCTGGCCGGTCAGATCGAAGATCTTGCCCAGGCCAATGTGGCTCCACACCTGCGTCCAGCGGGGATCGCCATCACCACGCAGAGCGTCACGATAGCTGTTTGCCGACGACTGATAATTCCGCTGCGTAAAGAAGATTTCTGCCACGCGATAGTTCGCCAGCGCAGAGTTTTTGTTACTGTCCAGCGCCTTCTGATACTCCGCCAGCGCGCCAATCAGGTCGCCCTGCGCAACCAGTTGCTGACCCTTCAGCACGGCAACACGCACGGCAAGGTCGGGCGTACTCTTCAGCACCCAGTTATCCGGATCGATCGCAATGCGTCGCGGACGGCCGAAGGTCTCGATGGTGTACGCGGAATCGGTGCCAGTGACGTCGATCCTGCGCGTCTCCGTCTTGCCATCGGTTTCCACCTTCAGATCCACCGGCATGCGGAACAGGTCAAGGTCCTGCGAGACAGATCCAACCGTGCGAAAGCCCTTATTACTACCCAGCCGGTACACGGTGAACTTGTCCTGGAATGACGGCGCGCCGGTACCGTCAAGCCACTGCGCAAAAAACGGCGTCAGGTTCAGCGCCGTGCCCGCCTGTGCCCTTGCAACTTCTTCGAAGTCGGCTGTCCGCACCGGCTTGTCAGTGTACTGAGAAAGCAATCCGCGCAGGAAGGCCGTGAACTTCTCGTCGCCCATCTGGTAACGCAGCATGTGGAAGACCATCGCCCCCTTTTCCAGCGTCATGGACTGGAACTGCGGCGAGAACGGATCGGTCCGGGCCAGCGTCGTCAGCGGCGCCGTGTCGTAGGCCAGCGCGCCCGCCTGGATATCCGGAATGGCGTTGTTGAAGGCGTTTTTGCCCGCGCTCTCCTCCAGGTTCATCAGTTCGGCATAGCGGGCCATGCCGTTCGTGATCCAGGCGTCGTTCAGCGATGCGGGCGAGATTTCGCTGCCCCACCACTGCCGCGCAATGGTGTTCGAAAGCAGCCGGCTGCTGTTCTTGTCGCCGATACGATTGCCGGCGAGGGCGACAATCTCCGGACCCCATGAAGCGGCGACCGCATCGTCCGGCAGTTCGACAATCTGCAGTTTGCTGCTCTCAGCCTGGCCGAAGGTGGTGGTGAAAAACTCCTGCTGCTGACCGGCAATGGCAGCGTATTCCGCAGCGTTGGTCTTGTGCTTTTCCGTGACATACACGGCGACCTGGCTGCTGCCCGCAGGCTTGATGGCCGGGAGGAACTTGCCTGAGATCAACGTGCCCGGAAAGCCTGGCCGCGTCCATGTAAAGTCGAACTCGGTCTTGTTGCCAGGCACAGACTTTTTGCCGGTGAAACCGCTGCTCACGACGGTCTCGTCACCCGGAACGGTCGCGTGCAGGTTCATGGTGAAGCGGTTTGTGTACAGGCCCACCATGGGGAACCAGCGGCCCGGATACAGCAGCATGGAGACGGGTTCGGCCAGCGCGGCGGTCTTGATGCCCTCTACCGGGCTGGTGTCGGCTTCCTTCAATATGCCGTTGTAGGCAAAGGTAAAGGTCGCGCTGCTACCGGCAGGCATGGTCGCCGGCAGGGCGACGGTCACGGTGCTGCGCCGCGCGTCGCGGTCGCTGTCCAGCGGCTTGCCCGCCGGTCCGGTGATCTTCGTGATGCGGAGGCCGTTGTTCAGCTCGAAGGTCGCAGAGGTCAGGTCTTGTATCGCAGTAAATGTCACTGCGGCGGTCGCGGTCAGTCGCTGCGCCACGGGGTCAATCTGCGCGTCAATGGTGTAGCCGGTCACGTTCAGGGTGGGGCGTGTTCCGCCGGTCTGTGCGGATGCAGAAAGGCTCACCGCCACAAAAGCGGCAATGGCAAAAGTCCGGGTGGGCATAGTCGCGAACATATCTTGGCGAAGTCCTTCGTTCCGAGCAGGGTAAAGAGCCTGTCTGAATGCAAGCTGTCACTCGTTAGACGCAGACGCTTCCGCCGCGGATACGGCGGCAGCACCGCCGTTCAACGCGATCAAAACCGCGTCGCGCAGACGTTCGATGCCGGGCTGGCCGGTAGGGGATTGCAGCTTTCGGCGCACCTCGGCCAGGGCTTCGATCTGCGCGCTCCGTTCAGGTCCATCTTCAAGCAAAGGCTTCAAGGTCGCGACAATGTTCTGCGGCGTGAACTGCTCCTGTAAGAGTTCGGGAACCACGCGCCTGCCTGCAACTAGGTTCACCATGGCAATGGGCAGGTTGCCATGCTCGTCTTCCTGAGAGGGGATCTCGACGGGGTAGCGCACCAGCCGCCTGGCTGCCGCGAAGGTCAGCTTCGATACTTTGTAGACCACTACGAAGGGTGTTCCAGTGACTGCAGCTTGCACGGTCGCGGTGCCGCTCGCAATCACCGCAGCACGACTGTGCAGCAGGGCTGCGCGCGCATCGTCTACGAACGTCAGCGAGAGGTTTGCGGGCCACTCCGCGTGTGACCGGATGATAGACATCGCGAAATCTGTGTACCTTTTTCGCTCAAGCGTGTGTGCCACTGGAAGAATCAGGTCGTACGTTTCTCCCAGCATGGAAGCGGCCCGCAACATCACCGGTAAATTGGCTGTCACTTCCTTCCAACGGCTACCCGGTAACAGTGCAATCCATTGTTTTGCTACGTGACGGCTAAGTTGAGGGTCTACCGGAAAGAACCTCCTTAGTAAGTCGTCGCGCGACGTTGATGGAAGCTGCGCTTCAGCCAACGGATGCCCAACAAACTCAGCCTCAACACCACGAGCCGCATAAAACGCCTGCTCAAACGGAAAGATGGTCAGCATCTTCGACACCCGCTGCTGCACCCATCGCAAACGCCTCCGCTTCCACGCCCAAAGCTGCGGCGACACAAACCAGATCACCGGCACGCCTACCCGCTTCAAGTGCTTTGCCAGCCGGAAGTTCACATCCGGGAAGTCGATCAGCACGGCCACATCCGGCCGCTGTGCGTGGATGGATCGCACCAGCCGCCGGTAACTAAGCAGAATGCGCGGGATGTGTCGCAGGATTTCGGTGATGCCCATCACAGCAACATCCTCCGCGCGAACGACGCGGGCTTGGCCCTGCTGCTCCATCGCTGTGCCGCCAAGGCCGGTAAATCGTGCAGCGGGGAGCACAGGCTTCAGGGCAGCAATCAACTCAGCGCCATAATGGTCGCCGGAAGCTTCGCCTGCGGAAAGGAAGATAAGCGGGTGTTCACGCACGTTGGCTAGTGTAGCTGTCGACTTTTCATCATCGATTGTCATCCCGCAGCGCAGCGGAGGGATCTGCATGTGTGTTTGCTCGCCGATGCCGCATCAGAGGGCAGGGAGTCGTCTTCGCGTCTCTGCGCGAAGACGTGGGATTGCGGCTCATGATATGGAATTGGTGCTTAATTCCAAATGCAGATCCCTCCGCTGCGCTACGGGATGACAAACCATAGATGTGCAGAGCTTCAATCACCAGGCTGCAGCCGCAACGGCTCAGCAGGAATGGGGACAACCGTATCTTCCTGATCCTTGTACTGCAGGCGGTACAGCCGCCAGTACAGGCCGCGCGCGGTGAGCAGTTTGTTATGCGTACCGCTTTCGCGCAGCTTGCCCTTGTGCATCACCAGGATGGTGTCGGCACGCTGGATGGTCGAGAGCCGGTGCGCGATGACGACCGATGTGCGCCCAACAATCATGCGCTCCAGCGCGGATCGCACGCGCAGTTCGGTGTCTGTATCTACTGACGATGTCGCCTCATCCAGGATCAGAATCTGCGGACGATGAGCAAGTGCGCGCGCAAGGCTGATGAGCTGTTTCTGGCCGGTAGACAGGGTTGCTCCGCGCTCCCGCATGGGTGAGTCGAAGCTTTGCGGGAGTGTGCGGATGAAGTCTCCAATGTTGACCTCGTCCGCGGCGCGTTCCACCTCGGCATCGGTAATCCAGTCGCTGCCCAGCCGGATGTTGCTGCGGACCGTGCCGGTGAACAGAAAGGCGTCCTGCAGCACCACGCCGTAACGCTTGCGTAAGCCTTCCAATGACTGCTCACGAACGTCCACGCCGTCGATCAGAACGGTGCCGCGCTGGATGTCGTAGAAGCGCATCATCAGCGCGGTGATCGTTGTCTTGCCTGCGCCGGTGTGCCCAACAATGGCAGCGGTCTCGCCACGCGCAACGGTGAAAGAAACTCCGCGCAGAATCCATTCAATCTCGGTCGATGCGGCGAGTTCCGCGTCATTCGCCGAGGCGACGAAGGCCCGCTGGGTTTCGTCGAGCGCTTGATAGGTGAACCAGACATCACGAAATTCAACGGCGGGTGCTGTGCTGTCGCTTGTTATTGCCACCATGGTGCTCGGGGGGACGATTTCCGGCTCCGTGTCGATCAGCTTGAAAACGCGTTCGCTGGCAGCCATGGCCGCCTGCAGGATGTTGTACTTTTCGCTCAGGTCCTGGATGGGCCGGAAGAAGCGCTGCGCGTACTGCATGAACGCAACCAACACGCCAACAGTCACCGTGCTGCCGAAGAAAGTGCTGCCATGTAAGACGCCAAGGCCGCCCTTCCAGACGACCATGGCGATGGCGATTGCACTTAGTAATTCGACTGCCGGGTAATACAGGGAATAAGCCTGCACCTGGTCCACGTAGGCGTCGCGATGTTCACCATTAATCGATTCGAAATCGCGGTAGGCGCGCTCTTCGCGATTGAACAACTGCACGATGCTCATGCCGCTGACGTGTTCCTGCGTGTACGCATTGATCTTCGCGATAGCAGTGCGGATGCGCCGGTAACTGTTGCGCACCGAGATGCGAAACAGCCGCGTCGCATACATGATGACCGGCAGAACGGACAGCGTCAGCAGCGCCAGCGGCCAGCTCATGCGCAGCATAATAGCCACGATGAAGACCAGCACAAAGACATCCTCAAAGATGGCCAGCACCCCGGAGGTAAACATCTCGTTCAGCGCGTCGATGTCGCTGGTGACGCGGGTTACGAGCCTGCCGACAGGGTTTCGATCATAGAAGCCGACGTGCATCCGTTGCAGGTGGCGGAAGATCTGCGAGCGCATGTCGAACATTATGCGCTGGCCGGTCCACTGCATCAGGTAGGTCTGCAAAAACTCAAGCGCAAAGCTCAGCAGCAGCGCTGACAGGTACAGGCCGGAGCACTGCGCGATGCCGGTCATGGCGTTCGTGCTGAGATGCTTTGCCAGCCACCACGTGCCGGGTGAAGGTGTGTTCGTCATGTAACGATCGACGGCGACTTTGACGAGGTATGGCCCGGCAACGTCCGCTGCGGCCTTCGTCACCACGGCAAACAGGCTCAGGATGACGTGGCCCATGTACGGGCGCAGGTAGGTCATCAGCCGGCGCATCAGGCGGCTGTCATAAGCCTTGCCTAAAACGTCGTCTTCACTACCGGTTTTGGCAGTGGGCTTCCCGGCCTTCTTTTTGGGGGTGCTTTTTGCCATCGCTGCTGTCTGATTGTAGATGTCTGCCAAGGACGAACGGGTGCAGCGTCCGGGTTAGGTGGCGTGGGAAAATAGAAGACCATGGATGCGCTTGGATTGTACGTTTCGGTGCCGTTCTGCACGGGAAAATGCACGTTTTGCAACTTTGCGTCCGACGCTTTCCCAGCGGAGCGCATGGACGGATATGTTGATCGGCTCTGTGCAGAAATTATTCATTCCAATAGCTTTACAGTTGACCAGGGTATCCAGGTTCCTTCCAAGGTAGATTCCATCTTTTTTGGCGGTGGGACGCCGACATTGCTGCAGGCAACGCACATTTCGCGCATTTTCAGCACTCTACGCGAACAATTTGCGGTGATTAGCAGTGCAGAAACTACAGTGGAAGCTGCGCCTGGCCAGATCTCAGACTCGGTGCTGGATGCGCTGGTCAAAAATGGCGTCAACCGCGTTTCCCTTGGTGTGCAGAGCTTCGTGGATGCCGAGTCGAGGGCGGTCGGCCGCTCTCACACCGGGGTCTCGTGCCAGGCCGAAATCGAACGTCTGCGCTCCGCAGGCATTCGTAATTTAAATGTAGACCTGATCGCCGGGTTGCCGCACCAGACGCACGCCAGCTGGTCTGAGTCGTTGCAGCAGGCCATTGCATCTGGCGTCGATCATGTGTCGGTCTACATGCTTGAGGTCGATGAAGACTCGCGCCTGGGCCGAGAACTGATCGGACCCGGCGTGCGCTACGGTGCGCCCGCAACGCCTGGTGATTCGCTAGTCGCCGATCTATACGAGCGGACCTGCGAAACGCTGCAAGCCGTCGGTTTGAGCCAGTATGAGATCTCCAACTTCGCAACGCCTGGGCACGAGTCGCGGCACAACCGGAAGTACTGGACCCGTGAGCCTTACCTGGGCTTTGGCCTCGATGCGCACTCCATGCTGCTTGATGCGCAGGGCGGGGCGGTTCGCTTTGCAAATGGAGATGATCTTGACACATACCTAGCCGGTGACGAGCCGCGTGAACTGGAGTTCATTGACCGGCTGACCGCATGGGAAGAGACCATCTTTCTCGGCCTGCGGCTTACGGAAGGCGTATCGTTAAGTAAGTTACGCGAGCAGTACCCTGCGGCCTGGATCAGACACTTACTCGAAACCACGCTTGAGTTGTCAAAGGCAGGTTATATGCGGCATCAGGATGACCGCGTATCACTGACACAACGTGGACGGATCGTATCTTCCAGCGTCTTCGGAGAACTGCTAGCGGGGGCAACAGCTTAGAATAGGTCCGAGGGCGTTGCTTGATCGAGTTTGGCCGTAACTCAAACCAGATACAGCACGCCTTTCGTCATGTAGATGTAGAAGGGCTGGATCGACGGGAAGTAAGTGGCGCCGTTCAAAGTCATCTGTACGACATGGAGAACTTGCTACAGGAAGGTCCTTATACGGGCACTGTGCAGGTGAGAGGAGTTCGCCTTGAATTTAGAGCCTGGAAGTTTCACGACGGTACTGTCCACGTCGGACGCATCACCATTCGTTGAAGGGGTACAACGACCCCTTACGCACGCGGAGACCGCACTACTTACCGTGTTAGTTGAAAAGCTGCCGCAAGGCGCGGAATTGAAAAGCCAGTTGCAGCATGCACGTGTTCAACCCATGAAAGATGGTGCGATGGGTAGTCTGCGCTTTGTAAGTGAACGAAACGATAGAAAGAGTTCTGAACTTATCGAGGCTAAGTCCGTCGACGTTGATGGCACAGTGCTTGAGATTGCAGTGAATGTGGACCAGGATGGAAAGCTCTTCGAACTCGACATGTGGAAGGTGGACTTTTCGCCCTTGCTCCGCATACCCGATCCCGCGCAGGTGAGCCTTGACTAATGCTGTCATCGATCTACGCAGTGACACCGTCACCAAGCCCACGCCTGAGATGCGCGAGGCCATGGCGTTCGCCGATGTAGGCGACGACGTGTACGGTGAAGATCCGACGATCAACCGATTGGAAGTACGTGCCGCTGAGATCTTCGGCAAGGAAGCCGCGATCTTTGTGCCGACCGGTTCCATGGGCAACCAGATCGCGCTGCGGCTGCATACGCAGCAGGGGCAGGAGGTGGTGTGCGAGTCGCGCGCGCACGTTCTGGACTGGGAGATGGGCATGGAGGCTGTGTTTTCCGGCTGCCAGTTGCGCGCGGTAGCCGGGCAGCGCGGCGTTCTGCGCTGGAGCGATATCGAGCCCGCACTTTCAACCAGCGGCCTGTATTACAAAGCGCAGACCGGCCTGGTGTGGATCGAGAACACGCACAACATGGCCGGTGGGACGGTAACGCCGCTTGCCGTTATGCAGGAGCTTGCAGCGGGAGCGCATGATCGTGGGCTGCCCATCCATCTGGATGGCGCACGTGTCTTCAACGCGGCCACCGCACTTGGCACAGATGTTGCAACACTGACGCGCGGCTTCGACACCGTGAACTTTTGCATGTCGAAGGGGCTGTGCGCACCGGTCGGGTCCATGCTGACAGGTTCTGCCAAAGCCATTGAACGGGCACGTCCGCTGCGTAAAGCGCTGGGCGGCGGCATGCGGCAGGCAGGCATTCTTGCTGCTGCGGGGCTTATCGCGATTGAGCAGATGCCAGCCCGCTTGCATGAGGATCATGCCAAAGCAAAGCTGCTTGCGCACGCGCTAAGCAAGGTTGAAGGCCTCAGCATGGATGCCTCAGAAGTGGAGACGAACATTGTCATCTTCACCACAGAGATGGATGCTGCAGAGTTGGTTGCGGGCATGAAGAGCGAGGGCGTGCTGGCCAGCGCCATTGGCCAGCATAGCGTTCGTCTGGTGACGCACCGCGATGTGGATGCAGCCATGTGCAAGCGGGCCGCGAGTACCATTGCAGCGGTCGCTGAAGGCATGGTTGTGGGTGCCTAGAGCGCATCCCATATAGGTGCTGTACTTGATACAAGTGCTTGTACCTGTATTTGCGGCTTTAGCCGCTGAGATAGTACGGGATTGTTTGGGGACGCGGCTTCAGCCGCTGAGATTGGAATCCCGGTGGCTAAAGCCGCATCTGTTGGGATGTCATTCTGGCTATCTCGGCGGCTAAAGCCGCAGGGTTACTCGCTCTACCCGTGGCAGGCTATAGGTGGGTACCACCTAGGTCAGCGTGGTCCGAGATGGCGTGCTCTGTTGACGGGCTTTTGGATCCGCTTTTCTGATACTTCAAGCATTGTCATCCTGAACGCAATGGAGTTAAAGGATCCGGTGTTCTCCAAGGCAGCGATGGGCGAAAAGAAAGCAGGTCCTTCGACTCCGCACTGCACGCTCCGCTCAGGATGACGGAAGAAGCGATGTGCTCTGCTTGAGTCAGACGGCCGGTAACTCGCAGTTGTGACCTACCAAGTAGACTAGAGGCTTACCACCTCTTGCAGTTGCGTTGCTGACCACTGCTACGCGCTGTGCCATTCAACGCCAAAACGCAACGGAATGCTTTGGGAAGCGCGGTGAGAATCCGCCACTGCCCCGCAACTGTAAGCGTGTCTCCTAACAGATTAGGGGAAGCTGCTCTCTTATAAGGTGGCCGTCACTGCGCGAGCGGGAAGACGGCCATGCTGGTAGAAGAGTGTAGCGACGCACGCAAGTCAGGAGACCGATTCCGATGCCGGCACCCAGCCACGCCCCGAGGGGGAGCGTAGGAGAACAAACATGAATCGCATCGCTACAAAGCGAGGCGCGGCGGCACGCACGCGTGCACAGGCCGCAGCCTTGATCCTGACCACAGCATCTTCCATTGCAGCGCACGCCGTTGTTGTTCACGGCAGTGTGCGCGACACGCTGGGCCGAGGCATTCCTTTTACAAGGGTGCAACTGGTACAGGGTACCCAGGTCATCGCCTCGACCATTACCGGCTCAGACGGTAGCTACGATATCCGCTCCACGGAGACAGGCCGTTTCGTGCTGCTGGCAAGCGCGGCCTCGTTTGCCGTACAGGTCAGCGAGCCGTTTTACGGCAGACAGTTTGACGTGGTCTCGCGCGATCTTTCGCTGACGCTTTCGCCCGTTCGCGAGGAGATTACGGTCACTGCCACGGGCCTGCCAACGCCGGTGCAGCAGGTCAGCGCCAGCGTCGATCTGGTACCGGACCAGGCTTTGCAGACACGTGTCGGCGTGGTTGAGGAACTGCGGCTGCAGCCGGGCGTTTCGCTTGTCTCCACTGGCCAGTACGGCGCGGTCACCTCGTTGTTTGTGCGTGGCGGCAACTCTGACGCGAACAAGGTGCTGATCGACGAAGTGCCCGCGAATGACGTCGGTGGCGTCTTCGACTTTGGCACGGTATCGTCCACGGCGGTGCGCGCACTGGAGACGCATCGCGGGCCGGACAGCCTCCTGTACGGTACAGACGCGCGTGCGGGCGTGGTGCGGTTTGAAACGCCGCGCGGCACGGCGATCCGGCCGATCCTCACCTACTCCGGCGACGCGGGAAACCTGCACACATGGCGCAACGAGGCTACGCTTTCGGGCACGTACAGCAAGGTGGATTACTTCACCGCGTTCTCGCGGTTCGACAGCTCAAATGCGCTGCCGAACGCTCGTTACCATGCGTCCACGGCTGCGGCGAACCTTGGTTATAGCCTCTCCGGCAGCACCAGCCTGCGGGGCACGGTGCGGCATGCGGTTTCAGCGCAGGGCCTGCCGGGACCCTACGACTTTCAGGGCCTGACGCTGCTCGGCAAACAAGGCGACCAGAATACCTACATGTCCGGCGTGGTCGACGACACGCGGTCCAGTGGCTGGCACAACGCCTTTCGCTATATCGGCGCGCGCAAGCGCGAACAGTCGCAGCAGTTGGCGGCCAGCGGCACGCCAGACGGCTTTGGCGAATACCTTGGCAACACCGTCACCATTCGCGGCGCCAATGGCACCTCTGCAACGGGCCGCGCGATTGTGTTGTACGACGCGCCTTTTCCAACACGGTATGAACTTGTTTCCAATCGTGACGGCCTGGATTATCGCAGCGATTACCACTTCACCCAACATTTAGCCGTGCTGGGTGGGTTTCGCTTTCAGGACGAGCGCGGGTCGTACCGTTATCCCTTGTATGCGACCAATCAACAGGTGGGCCGCAGCAACTTCGATTACACGCTGCAGATTTCGGGCGACATTCGCAATCGCATCTTCTATTCCCTGGGCGGCGCTGTGCAGCGTAATTCGCTGTACGGCACGCAGGGCCAGCCGCAGCTTGGGCTTGCTTATTACGCGGTGCGGCCCGGTGCACGCTGGCTGCACGGCACGCGCGTGCGCTTCCAGTTTGCGAAGGGCGTGCAGGAGCCGAACCTGACCACGCAACTTTCGTCGCTGTACGCGTCATTGCTTGGTATCAGGGATACAGCGAGTATTGCGCGATTCGGTGTGACTCCGATTGGCGCGCAGCGCAGCCGCACATACGAAGGCGGTGTCGATCAGAATATCTATGGCGACATCGCGGTTCTACACCTTAACTACTTCCATAACGTCTACAGCAACGGCATTGAATACGTGCCTACGCCGCTATACAACCAGTACTTCAACCAATCGCTGCCGAATGCGCTGTATGGCTTCTACCTGAACTCACTAACGACGCGGGCGCAGGGCATTGAAGCAGAGGTGCAGTACCAGGTGCTGAAGCGGATGTTCATCCATGCGGGGTATACCTATCTGGATGCGACCGTGCTGCGGTCGTTCTCGTCGGACGCGCTGAACGCGCTTGGCGGCAAGCCGACGATCAACCCGAAGTACGCAGGTATTGCCATCGGCGTAAGTTCGCCGCTGGTGGGGCAGCGGCCCTTCCGGCGCGCGCCGCAGACGGGCTACTTCGTCGTGCAATACAACGGTGGAAAGTGGAATGCGGCGCTGAAGGGTGCCATGGCGTCGAAGTCGGACGATTCGACGTTCATCGGCACCTACTCCAATGCCGCGTTCAATAACTCGTTGCTGCTGCCGAACCGTAATCTCGCATTTGGCTACACCAGGCTGGACGCGAACGTGACGTACCAGTTGCGGCCTTCGATTGCGGTGTTCTCACAGGCGGAAAACCTGCTGAACCAGCAGCGCACGGGTGCCTTTGGGTATCCCGGCTTGCCCTTTACGGTACGCGCCGGTATCAAGCTGCGCTTCCCGCAGGAGTAGTTACCTCAAGTGCCATGTGTGTTGCGCGCGGGATACGAGCGAAATGACGCACAGCGACGTGGTTCATTGCAAAGTTGGCAGCGTCCTATCTTCAGGGCATGTGCGGTAAGCCCTGGAGGTAGTTTTGTCTACTCGTTTGCTTGCATCGTTTGTTTTTTCACTCGCGGCTTTTCAACTGAGTTCTTCTGACGCGGCAGCGCAGGATGAAGGCCCGGCGACGATCCGCGTGATCGTCCGCGCGGAAGCGAAGCATGACGCTGCGCCAGCGGTCTTGCGGCCTGCCGATCTGCGGGTTGAGTTCAACGGCAAGGCAGCCGAGGTGACTCGCGTGCAGCCGCTGAGCCGTTCCACGGGTTCGCCTGTAGAGGTCGCCTTGCTGATCGATGATGGCCTGCGTGGCAGTTTTGGCACGCAGTTGCGGGATATCGAGCAGTTTGTGCAGTCGACCGCCAGTCCGCAGGTGGCTGTGGGTGTTGGCTACATGCGCAACGGGCACGCGGACTTTCCCGCGGGCTTCAGCACAGAACCGGAGCGGGCCGTGAAGGCGATCCGGTTGCCGATCTCTTCCGCCGGCATCTCCGGCAGCCCGTACTTCTGCCTGCAGGACCTGGTGAAACGCTGGCCCACGAACACGAATGCCGCCCACGTGGTGCTGATGATTACGAACGGCATCGACTACTACAACGGCTCGGTTAGCCCCATGAACCAGAACAGCCCGTACGTGCAGTCCGCGCTAACCGACGCGCAGCGCGCCGGCGTGCCCGTATATTCCATTTACTACGGCCGCCGAGACGTGAACGCGAACTTGCCAAGCTTCAGCGGACAGAACTACCTGAGCCAGGTGGCAGAAGAGACTGGCGGCCAGTTGTTCAACGGCGGCCAGATCAATCCACCGTCGCTGACGCCTTACTTCAAGCAGTTCCAATCGGCGTTGCGTGAGAGTTACATGGTCAGCTTTGTCACCGGCAGCCGCAAGCTGGAGCGTTTGAAGGTAAGCACGACGATGAGCGGCGTCAAACTGCATACGCAAAAAGCCGCGGGCTCATCCGGCAGGAGATAGCCTGATTTGTAAGTTCTATTTCCCTGTAACAGTCAAGTTATAAGTCGCCGTGTGCACCAGAAAACCGTCGGTGGCGGTTACGGTGTACGCATAAGTGCCCGGCGTGGTGTACACAGCGTTCACAGCGGGGCTCTTGCTGCCGCACCCTGAAAGCCAGCAGGTGAAAATACCCACCAGGCAGACCAGCAGGGCCGAGGGGATGCGAGTCCCACGCCGTCCATACCAGAGCAGCATCCCGGCAAATACCGCGAGGCCGCCCAGTTTCCAGGTGCCGTGGAACCCGTAACCAATCACGGCGTACTTGGCAGAGGTTGTAATCTGCACGCTTGCACCGGCTCCGTCTGATGGGACAAGGCTGGCCGTGCTTGTGGTGCACGTGGAACCGGGCGCGGTCGTACTGCATGACATCTGCACCTGCGACGAGAAGCCTGCCAGCGGCAGAACCGAAAGCGGTGCCTTCAACGTAAGGCCAGCGATGACGTTGCCCGCCGGCGGTGTGAATGCGGTCGAAAAGTCGACGCCGTTCCCGCTGAATGTAACCACCTGGCCGTTGAAAGAAGCCTGTCCTGAACGCATGCCCGTAGTGAGCGGCTTGAAGGTGACGCTGGCCGTACAGCTTGCACCGGCTGCCAGCGACGTGCCGCAGTTTGTGGTCACAGCGAAATCACCTGCCGGCAGAACAGCAGTCAGTGGGATGGTGCCGGGCGCGACATTCCGCAGTGTCATGGTCTGTGCCGAGGGGAAGCCGACGTCGGTGTTGCCGAAGGCAACGCTGTTCGTCGAAAGCACCAGAGCGGCAATGCCTGTACCCATAAGGTTCGCGACCACTTTGCTGCTATTGGACGATACAGTAAGTGTCCCGGTGGCCGGTCCGACCGATGTCGGCTTATAGATCACCTGGATGGTGCATGAAGCGCCTGAAACGACATTAGTGCAACTGTTGCTTTGAACGGCGAAGTCACCGGTCGTGACGGCGGAAGAAACCGAAGCAGTGAAGATGGAATTATTGGTCCAGGTGAAAGCCTTCGAGGCGCTGGCAAACCCAACGTAAACGGCTCCAAAGTCAAAAGAAGTCGGAGTCAAAGTAGGCTGGCCGCCGTCGTTCGTCAGGTCGAACAGGCTGTATTCCAGCAGCTTTTCCTGCGGCGTGATGGTGGCGTTGGAACACTCCACGGGAAACTGCTTGTTGGAGGACGACGGTGCGCCAACATCGCGATTCTCAACGTGGTACTCGTTGAACAGCACACGCCCACACTGGTTTGCACTGCGAACGGGCGTGTTGAACGTGAACTGCATGACTGGATTGTTGTGGACCGGGTCGTTCAACGTAATCCACGCCTGCGTGGGGGCAACGACTCCATCCAGGTCATGCTTGTTGTTGAACAGTTCAATCTGGCCGGGCGCGGTGGAGGCGTTCACCGTCTGCAGCCACGTGGCCAGGGTAGTTGCGCCATAAAAGCTGGGGTTGATCGTGCCCACCCCGTTCGCCAGCGCAGCCTGGTTGACGGCCCAGTTCGCCACGCTGTCAAAGGGCGGGTTCTGGAACATCCACACATAGGAATAGTGGCTGGCGTATACGCGTCCGCCTGCGTCAGCATACTGCACCAGGTTGCCGAGCGCGGAACTGCCCTGCAGGTACTGGCCGCCCTCACATGGCAGCATCAGCACGTCATATTTCTTCATGGCAGCCAGGTTGTTCATCAACGTTGACTGCACCGGCGTGCTGCTGTCGATGATGGCTCCGCCGCGCGTGCCCACGTCACCGTACAGGTGAATGCGGCCGGTCGACATGGGATTGGTAAACTCAGCGTCGTCGATGCCCACCTTACGCAGGGCGCACTCCACCTGGTCAGCCGAACCCGTGGCAATGGCGAACTGCGGAATGTCGCCTTCGCTCTGATTGCGCGGCATGCGTATCGAAAAGGCCGTGTCGGCGCACGCCGCAATGGCGGGGACCACAACCTGCCTGCGCCACCGGCCAGACTGGATGACCAGCGGAATGTTCGCGCCAACCGGTACGTTATCCAGGCGGAATGTACCATCGGGCGCAGTGGTAGTGCCGACCAGCGGTGACCCGCCCGGGGCCGCGCCCGGTACGGGGCAGCTGACACCCGGTGTCATGGCAGGCACCGGCGTGTTGGGGACGAACACCAGCACGTTCGGCAGCGGGTCTACGCCATTGGGCGAATAGACTGTGCCGCTGATGGAGGTGGTGCTGCCGGCGGCGCAGGCTACCTGCTGCAGGCATAGGCCGGTACACGCCTGGCCGGGCGCGGCCAGCGGCATGCCGAACGCAAGGAGCAGAAGCAGAAAAAGTCTGCGCATAAGTTTTGTGGGCGAACACCTAAGTGGTACACCAGCGCGCACACCACGCGCAAATAAACGTGGCGAACAGTTACTGTGGTGTGGAACGTGTATCCAGTTTGGGTTCTACGCGTTGTCCTTTAGTCAACGCGATACAGGACTGCCCCGTGCGCAGGCAGGTTTACGTGGAGGGCGCTTATACGTCCGATATCTTTCCTCAACCAGAGGTCGCGGATACGGTGCGTACCGGGCGAAAGGTTCAATTGCGGCCAGG
>CAXUEW010000013.1:0-5809 GCA_964250115.1 uncultured Terriglobus sp. | reverse complement strand
GGCCAGGTCAGGTTGGCAGGATGCGGTGTGTCTGTCGTGTTGAAGAGGGCAAGGTACACCGCGCTATTTTTCCCATTGGAAGGTGCTTCCGAATGCCAAGCGACGATGCCATCTTGTGAAAACGTCTCGCGGTTTCAGCCGCTGGAGTAGACGACAAAGCCGCGCAGAATCGCGGCGATAGACGACAGAACTGCGCAGGACCACGGCTTTAGCCGCCGTGATAGCAACCGAGTTGCATAAGAGCGCGGCTTTAGCCGCTGAGATGACGAAGCTTCCGATGCTATGCTCGACGCGTGCGCGCCACTCCCCAAACCTATGCGGTGACGATGGTGTGTACGGAGCGCAGGCGAATCTTTCAGCGGGATGCGAACGCAAAACTGCTAATCGCGACGCTGTATCGTTATCGCGCGGATGGGCGCTTCCTTCTGCATGGCTTCGTGGTGATGCCCGATCATGTGCATCTGCTCTTCTCGCCGGTCGCTGCATTGGAGCAGGCTGTGGGTCTCATCAAGGGCGGCTTCTCATTCGCTGTGCGTGAGCAGTTTCATGGGACGGTCTGGCAGGACGGCTATTATGCTCATCGCGTAATGAACGAGCAGGATTACCACGGACAGTTGGCGTACATAGCCGCCAATCCGGCGCGTCGGCGTTTGGAGGAGCACGCGTTCGTCCACACAGCACCGGGGTATGAGGTGGACCCGATGCCTCGGCATCTCGGCGGCTAAAGCCGCTGGTCGTTGTGGAGGCTGGTTGCTATCTCAGCGGCTAAAGCCGCTCGTCTTGTCTAAGGACTTTGCCGATCCATTCGCGGCTTCAGCCGCTGGGATAGTCCGCTCGTCTCAATTGGGAAAGCGGCTTTAGCCGCCGAGATAGAAAGCGATGCACAACGGAGACGCGGCTTTAGCCGCCGAGATAGGATGTCTCCGCGCGGATTGACCTCTCACAATCCCACATTCCTTCAGGATGTGGGATACACGCACCTGATCATCTCAGCGATACAGCGGCTTCAGCCGCCGAGATAGATCGCTCACAACACATGAAGAAGCGGCTTCAGCCGCCGAGATGAGAAATTGATGCATTGCCTGCCGCCTCTCGCGCCGATGCACCAGTTCGCCGGTCTTCTTTGCAGGCGTGCGAGGAGCCGGGCGTCTGCGAGCGTCTGCATCTCGGCGGCTAAAGCCGCTGGTTCTTGTGGAGGCTGGCTGCTATCTCAGCGGCTAAAGCCGCTTGTCTGTCCGAAGGATTTTTGCCAAATTTATTCGCGGCTTCAGCCGCTGAGATAGTTCGTGCGGTTGAACTGCGAAGCGGCTTTAGCCGCCGAGATAGGAAATCTTCGCGTAAGCCGACTCTCACAATCCACATCCTTCTTCAACATGTTAGGTATCCGAAGCTTCTACGGGTATGTGTCGGGGGTATCCTTACTCCAACTATGACGATGTTCACGCGAGCCTTCCTTGCTAGTTCACTCTGTTTCTTTGTAGCGCAGACGTATGCCCAACACTCAACTGGCGTGTTCGCCTACGCATCATCATTCGTGCGGGAGTGTTCTCCCAAGAAGCCCAATCCTGACTGGTCAATGCATGCTCTTGAGCAAGGAGAACAGCTCTCAAATAACGCTTGGTGCGCTGCAACAATCGCCGGTATTTCAGACGGGCTTGTGCAGGCAGAGGCTTCGTCTCACTACACGTTCAAGACGGGATACTGCATCCGGGACGGGTACACGCCAGACCAGGTCAAGAACATCGTGATGAAGTACATCGTCGACAGGCCGCAAATCGGCGACTTGACTACGGCTGCGGCTACTCTCGAAGCGCTACGCGATCACTTCCCATGTAATGGAAAGGCAATTTGAACGTCAGATTGCTCTGTGCACACAGCCGAACTCCCCCGTGATTCCACCACGAACGAACAAGGTATCGAATCGGGCAATTCAAACTAAAGGCTTAGATTATCAATATGATTCCGATTCGTGTGAGGATTCTTGCTCCGCCAGATGTTCTTAGCGTTCCGCTCAATGTTGATGGAACAAAATAGAAGAGCGTGCAGTTTGAGTTACTCCGCCTAGACGTAGGCTGGTTATTCCAGCATGTCATCACACATGGAAGTCTTAGCTTTGATTTGCAGCTTGAAAAGCTACTCGCGCGTGGGAGCACCAGTGTTAGTGCGCCGCAATATCAGGGTGATGAACCACCGTTCACGTGGAAAAATGCAGTCGTGTGGCAAGCATTAGAAACGTTGACCTAAATACTTGAGAAGGCCGATTGCGTTCATGGATTGAACGTACAGAGACTGCCAGTTCGGAGTAGTCCGACCAAATAAAAGCCCCGGATTGCTCCGGGGCTTTCTTGTTGCTTTTGCGGCATGAGCCGCGTCTGCTGCATGCAATGCCCTAGTACATGCCGTCCATGCCGCCGCCGCCGTGGCTGTGTCCGCCACCGCCTTGCGCTGCCTTCTCCGGAATTTCTGAGATCATGGCTTCGGTGGTGAGCATCAGTCCGGCGATCGAGGCTGCGTTCTGCAGGGCAGTGCGCGTTACCTTGGTCGGGTCGATGACGCCGGCCGCAACCAGGTCCTCGTACTTGTCGGAACCGGCGTTGTAGCCGAAGGTCATGTCAGTGGACTCGATGATCTTACCGATCACTACGGCACCTTCTTCACCAGCGTTATAAGCGATCATGCGAAGGGGCTCTTCGATGGCGCGACGAATGATGTTGGCACCGATCTTCTCGTCACCCTCAAGCGTCTTGACCAGCGCGTCCACGTCTGCGATGCAGCGGATGAGGGCTACGCCGCCGCCGGGGACAATGCCTTCTTCCACGGCCGCACGGGTTGCGTGCATCGCATCTTCGACGCGTGCCTTCTTTTCCTTCATCTCGGTTTCGGTAGCAGCACCGACCTTGATGACGGCGACGCCGCCAACCAGCTTGGCAAGACGCTCCTGCAGCTTCTCGCGGTCGTAGTCGCTGGAGGTCTTCTCGACCTGCGAACGAATCTCGCGCACACGGCCATCGATGTCGGCATCCTTACCGGCGCCGTCGATGATGGTGGTGTTGTCCTTGTCGATGGTCACGCGCTTGGCGGTGCCCAGGTCTTCGATCTTCACCGACTCCAGCTTGATGCCGAGGTCTTCGGTGATGGCCTTGCCGCCGGTCAGGATGGCGATGTCGCCCAGCATGGCCTTGCGGCGATCGCCGAAGCCAGGAGCCTTGACGGCAGCGACGTTCAGCGTGCCACGCAGCTTGTTGACGACCAGGGTTGCGAGTGCTTCGCCATCGACATCTTCCGCGATGATGATGAGTGCCTTGCCGGTGCGTGCAATCTGCTCCAGCAGGGGAAGGATGTCCTTCATGGACGAAACCTTCTTCTCATAGATGAGGATGTAGGGATCTTCGAAGGCGGCTTCCATGCGCTCTGCGTCGGTCACGAAGTAGGGCGACAGGTAGCCGCGATCGAACTGCATGCCTTCGACGACGTCGAGCTGGGTTTCCATGCTCTTCGCTTCTTCGACGGTGATGACGCCGTCCTTGCCGACCTTCTCCATCGCCATGGCGATGATGCTGCCAATCTGCGCGTCGGAGTTGGCGGAGATGGTGCCGACCTGGGCAATCATGTCGCCGGAGACGGGCTTGGACAGGCGCGAAAGCGCTCCACCCTGCACCACGCCGTCGTTGTCGCGGGTGCCGATGATGGCGGTGACAGCCTTGTCGATGCCGCGCTTCAGCGCCATGGGGTTCGCACCGGCAGCAACGGTCTTGACGCCTTCGCGGAAGATGGCCTGCGCCAGCACGGTTGCAGTCGTGGTGCCGTCGCCGGCTACGTCCGAGGTCTTTGATGCGACTTCACGCACCATCTGCGCGCCCATGTTCTCGAGCGGATCCTTCAGCTCGATTTCCTTGGCGACGGTGACGCCGTCCTTGGTGATGGTGGGCGAACCAAACTTCTTTTCAATGACGACGTTGCGGCCCTTGGGACCGAGCGTTACCTTGACGGCGTCGGCCAGGACGTTGACGCCCCGGAGGATCGCCTGACGGGAATCTTCACCGTGCAGAATTAGCTTTGCCATTGTATTTTCCTTGTGTCGCGCTTTGCGCGGGTTTGGTGCTTGGGGTTTATTGCTTGAAAAGGTATTGAGGGTAATGCTACTCAGAGTGCTTCGGGATCCTTCGCTGCGCTCAGGATGACGAGCCTGAAAGTTTGTTACATGCAGCAGATGGCGTGAAGCGCTTCCGCTCTATGCAATGGTTACTTGAGGATGCCGAGGACTTCTTCCTCGCGCATGATCAGGAGGTCTTCGCCGTCCAGCTTGATCTCGGTGCCGGAGTACTTGCCGAACAGAACGGTATCGCCGGCTGCAACGTCCAGCGGGAAAACCTTGCCTTCGTCGTTGCTCTTACCTTTGCCAACGCTGATCACGGTGCCCTGCTGGGGCTTCTCTTTTGCGGAATCGGGGATGATGATGCCGCCACGAAGTGTTTCGCCTTCTTCCAAGCGACGGACCAGGATGCGGTCGTGCAGCGGTGTAAATGTCGATGCCATGTGTTCTTGTTCTCCTTAGAAAATCGGTGTGCGCGGCTGTTTAGCAGTCAACGCCTCCGATTGCCAATGTAGTGGTAGCAGTCCCCAGTGTCAAGTGCTAAAGAATGAAATGTGAGTGAATCCCGCTCAGGTTCTTATCCCCCTCCTAGACGCGACACGGGGGATGCCGGAGCGGTAGAATGCGGGCATGTTGCCGTCTCGCTTTGCCTTGCCGTTTGCCGTGTTGCTTTTAGCCGTCGTCCCCTGTGCGCCTGGGCAGTCTGAGCGTCATGGGCGCAAGTACAAGGCACCGCCTGAGACCAGCCATCTTGAGGTCCTGGTCGTGAAAGATACGAACGGCAAGATACTTGAGAATGCGGCGGTCATCTTCCATCCCAGCATGGACGGCATTGACGAGGGCAACCTTGAGGTGAAGTCCGGTACGGATGGTAAGGCGTTCATCGACGTCATTCCGACCGGGTCCGACGTCGCCATCCAGGTGATCAGCACCGGGTATGCGACATACGCAGGCAACATCAAGCTGAGCAAGCCGTCGCAGGCAATCACCATCCGCATGGTAAAGCCGCAGGCGCAGGTCTCGGCTTATGAAGAAAGCACCGGCAAGCCTTCGACGCGTGGCGTTGGTGTGCAGGAACCGGTAGTTCGCGCCGCTCCCGCCGCGACGCCCAAGCCGCTGGCTGCGAGTGAGCCGGTCTTGAAGTTGCCCACGCTGCCGAAGAACACCGCCGCCAAAGGTGATTCGACCGTGCCGACAGACCACAACGTGACACCGCCACCCTTGCCACCAGCGAAACAACCAAACAAAAGCAGCGCACCGCTGGGGTCAACTGTTGACGGCACGGCTGGGTCGTCTCCTTCCAACTAATCGTGGCTGCCGCGAACAGCCTGCGAGGGCAGCGTGTCCTGATCACAGGCGGCGTGCGCAGGCTCGGCCGGGCCTTTGCGCTGGCGATGGCTGCCCAGGGCGCAGATGTGGTCGTGACCACGCGAAGACCTGACAGGGAATCCGGAGCTCTGCTGCAGGAACTGCGGCAACTTGGATCGCACACATCCGTCGCAGCGTGCGATGTCACCGATCCGCAGCAGGTGATGCTTGCCGTCGCAGAGGCAGCAGAGGTGCTCGGCGGGCTCGATATTCTGATCAACAACGCCGGGTTCTTTGAGACGGCTGATCTTGCCAACCTGTCACCGCAGCAGTGGGACACGATGTACGCCATCAACACGCGCGGACCTTTTCTTGTGGCGCAGGCGGCTCTGCCTCATCTGCGAGCTG
>CAXUEW010000012.1:20775-27960 GCA_964250115.1 uncultured Terriglobus sp. | reverse complement strand
TGTGTATGACGAGGGTGCGGGTTTGATGTCCTTTCCGGGCACCACTCGCCTCATGTTCACGTTGCAATACTTGGGTCTGGGGAGCCGTACTGCGCTCTTGAATGGAGGCCTCCAAGCTTGGAAGAAAGAAGGTCGGCCTACGACGACCGCCGTCATCGCTGCGAAGCCCGGACATCTGACATCCCGCCCAACGGAATCCATTGTCGCGGATGCAAAGCTGGTGAGTTCAATCGGCTCCATGCCAGGATACAAACTGGTGGATGCGCGGTCGCCCGTGTATTACAAGGGTGTTGAGCCATCCATGGGGCAGTCGGGACACATCCCAGGCGCGGTGAATATTCCGTTCAGCGATATTGTCGACAGCAACGGGATGGTCGATGTCACAAAGATTACAACGCTGTTCCGTGAGGCAGGCATCAAGCCGGGAGATACGGTTGTGACGTACTGCCATATCGGCTTACAGGCGACCTCAACGCTTTTTGCAGCACGCCTTCTGGGCAATCCCGTCATGCTGTACGACGGCTCCTGGCAAGATTGGACGGTTAATCACCGCGGCCCGGTCGTCAAATGAAGGTGCCGGGTCGTCCCTACACCGATCCCTATGTTGCAGGCGTTGGCCTTGGTCTTGCACTGCTTGCCGCCTTCATATTTGCAGGACAAGGTATTGGTGCATCCGGTGCTTTTTCAAGTGCAATCGCCGGTGCCGTATCTCTTGCAGTCGGACCGCAACGAGCAGCCGCAAATGCTGCGGTATCTCCCTATCTGGTACAGGGCATGGTTCGACCGCTGCGTGACTGGCTCCTGCTTGAGGTAGCAGGGGTCATTGTTGGGGGCTTCGCTTCTGCGAAGTTTGCAGGACGTTTGAAGGTAGGCATGGACCGTGGACGCAATCTCAGTCAGACCAGCAGGGTATGGGCTGCGCTGGGCGGCGGCGCACTGATGGGGTTAGGAGCGAAACTGGCGCGCGGGTGCACGAGCGGTCTCGCCCTCACAGGCGGCGCACAGCTTTCGGTCGGCGGCTGGGTGTTCATCGTGACGTGCTTTGCTGCTGCCTATCTCTTGTCTCCCTTAGTTAGGAGGCTATGGCTATGACCTTTCCATTACCTGAAGGGGAGGCGTTGCTTGCGGCTCCTATCATCGGCATGGGCTTCGGTTGGTTTCTTGAGCGAGGTGGTTTAGGAAATGCTCCGCTTCTTGCGTCGCAGTTCTACCTGACAGACCTCCGCGTCTTCAAGGTCATGTTCAGCGCGTTGCTCACCGCACTGCTGGGAACTTTCTGGCTTGACCGTCTTGGTGTCATCCGTCTTGACGCAATCGCCATGCCGCCTACATTTCTTCTGCCGCAGGCAATTGGTGGAGTTTTGTTCGGGTTCGGGTTTGTCGTAGCCGGTCTATGTCCTGGTACAAGCTGCGTCTCTGCAGCGTCCGGCAAGTTGGACGGGCTTGCAGCGATGGCTGGAATTGCCAGCGGAGTAGCCCTGTTCGACATTTCCTTTTCATGGCTGAGGCCGCTCTACGAAAGCACAGCGATGGGATATCTCACCCTTCCTGAAGTCTTTGGTCTTTCGCGAGGTGCGGTTGTTGGCCTTGTAACGGCTTTTGCGCTCGGAGGTTTTGCGCTCGCTGAACGCATCGAAAGGAGGGCCGCATGAACGGTATTCGTCGAACCCTCACAGTGACGGCTGCCGTCCTTGGTTGCGGGGCCGCGCTGACAGGCGCGTCGTCTGCGGTACCTTACTCGCAACTAGCCGAAGAGATCGATGCAGGTCGAGACCATATCTCAGCCGTGGAAGTCGCTGAGTTGCTGATGCACAACAGCGGTGCAATCCGAATCTTTGATCTTCGCTCAATCGCCGAATTCCAAGATTTCCATATTCCCGGAGCGAAACAGACTAACGTGAGTGACCTTGTCAAAGCAGACCTTCCGCATGATGCTCCCATCGTTGTCTATTCGGCGGGAGGAGCCCACGCCGCCCAGGCATGGATGCTTCTCCGTTTCAAGGGCTACCGCGATGTCTTCTTCCTAAGGGAGGGCGTCTACGAGTGGATGGCCACGGTTGTGCAGCCGCAACTTGCCGTGGATGCCACCGCAGACGAGCGCAAACAGTTCGAGCGAGCCAAGGTCTTGAGCCACTTTTTCGGAGGGTCTGCGACCGTAGACGTCCCTCGATCAGAAATACGGAAGGGTTACTGGACGGGAAGTCTGAACGACGGAGCGCCCGAAGGAAACACTGCAGTTGTTGATTCGAGCGTCCCGGTTCGAAGGAGAGGTTGTTAATGGCATTTGCAGAAGCCGTTTCGAAACTAAGAGAGACAGAGTTTGCCAGGCTCGATGCCTCCGAGACGGTCTATTTTGACTACACAGGTGCTGGCCTTTACCCGTCATCGCTCATTAACAGTGAAACGCAGAGACTTTTAAACACCGTCTGCGGCAATCCGCATTCGGACAGTGCGCCTTCCAGGCAGAGCACATTCGCGCTCGAGGACGCCCGAGCTGAAGTGCTGCGTGTTTTCGATGCCGATCCTAATGAATATGACGTCGTCTTCACCGCGAATGCCAGTTCTGCGATCAGGATTCTGTCAGAAGCCTTTCCCTTTCAACTCGGTTCACGCTTGGTACTGACTTCTGATAATCACAACGCCGTAAACGGGCTTCGCCTGAAGGCCGAACGCGGGTTAGCTACCGTCGAATACGTTCCGCTTGATGAAGAACTGCGAAGTCTCGATCCTGTTCCATATTTGAAAGACACTGGTCGTTCTCCATCGCTGTTCGCCTTCCCTGCGCAGTCGAATTTCTCAGGAAGAAAGTTTCCACTCGACTGGGTCTCAACTGCTCATCGCGCTGGGTACTTTGTATTGCTTGATTCGGCTAGTTACGCACCGACAAACCCTTTGTCACTTAAGACCGTATCCCCGGATTTCGTAGCTGTATCGTTCTATAAAATGTTCGGCTATCCAACCGGGGTCGGAGCGCTGATCGTTAAACGGGAAACATTAGCATTTCTTGCGCGGGAATACTTTAGCGGTGGAACAGTCGAGTTTGTTTCCCTTCACAATCGTATGTTCCGAACAAAAAAAGGCAGTGAAGGCTATGAAGACGGTACCCCCAACTTCCTAGCCATGCCTGTC
This sequence comes from uncultured Terriglobus sp., assembly GCA_964250115.1. Lineage (GTDB taxonomy): Bacteria > Acidobacteriota > Terriglobia > Terriglobales > Acidobacteriaceae > Terriglobus. Next base: position 24,831 of record CAXUEW010000012.1, on the reverse strand, counting down.
ATCTCTGAAGGCTTGCGTTGGCTTGAAGGAGTTGGCATAGAAGCTGTGCAAACACATGTTGCCACTGCGACATCCGCGCTTCTTACTGGCCTACAGGGTTATGGTGATACCGTACGGATCTATGGGCCGCAATCAACCGAAGAACGCGGAGGAACAATAGCCTTCAACCTGTTCGATGGAGATGTTCCGGTCCCATACGAATCCGTTGAGAGAGCCGCGCGTGAGTGTGGGATTGCGTTGCGAGGCGGATGTTTCTGTAACCCAGGGGCCGCTGAGAGAGCTTTCGCAATGGACTCAGATCGAATTAGAGATTGTCTAGAAATGCCTTTTTCCCTTGCTCATCTGAGGCAACACACGCAAGGACCGGTGGGTGCCGTCAGGGTCTCCTGTGGAATTGCCACGAACATGAGTGATCTCCAAGCGCTCCAGCAATTTATCTTCGAGTTCATCCATGTTCATATTCCGCAGCGAACTTATGAAAGAGTCTGACACTTGGTCTGCGTGGAGCGACCCCAACAACGCACGAGCCGCCGACTACGAACGGAAGATTCCAGCTCGGCTTGGTAGCCCCCTTTTCTTGTAGAACTCACTGTAGCTTCACTGGTTTTGCCGTCGCTGCCAGCCTCAGCGTATGGCCACTCTGCATTCCGTATGGCCTGGGGATTTGCTTGCAGCGCTTCTCAGATTGATTGCGGAGCGCTTTATTAGTGCTCAGACTCATCTGGATACGGATTCCGGAACTAAATCGCTCATGGTGCCCGCGGGGACTACACTTAGCGGCGAGCCTAGGCTCCTCGCTCTTCCGCAAAGAGTTCACGAGTGTCTCCAGGGACCCATGAGCCGGCGACGCCCAGCAAAGAGGGCGGACCCCCAAGCCAGCGCTCATCGGACGCCTTCTTTCCCGAGCCACTCGAGTCGGCGGGGAGCAAAGCCGAAGACACGCTTGGCCTTAGCATTGGAGGCACCCACTAGCTTTGTTCCATAGAACACAGCATCTTCACCTGAAGCTTTGCGTGCCTCTTCCTCTTTAACAGTATCGGGCGGCGGTGCATCAACGGATGCAGCGAAAGCAGGCAGCCATACCTTGACCTCGCTAGGGTCATCATCCACGATGTTATAGACGCCCACTGGAAGAGACAGAGCGGCCAATGTTGCTTCGACTGCATCGTCGACATGAATCCACGACCAAACCGCCGACCCTTCTCCGATGATCGGGTAGAGGCGCTCCCTTACAATTTCTGCGTACCCTCCTTCGGGGGCGTACCAGGTACCGGGTCCGTAAAAAAAGCCGTAGCGCAGAATGACTGAATCGATAGCAGCCGCTGTGAGTCGCCGCTCCAACTCCGTGTACATCTTGGCGCTGGCGGCCACACCCGGACTTGCATGGACAGCCAAGGGCGACTCTTCATCGGCAAGTCCTTGATCTGCTCTGAGGAAGAAAGCACTCGACTGCTGGATGTAGCGGTTCACCCCGAAATTTTGTGCAGCGCGCAGGAGGTTGCCACCACCTTCCAATCGCAACTTCGCGTCACCAGCGGCTCTCTTTGGCATGTCTGCGGGATTCTTCGGAAGAGAGGTAAGCTGGTCGATCACAATCTCGGGCTCTGATGTTCGAATGGCGTCATGCAAAGCCTCGGCCTTAAGCGCGTCGGCAAGAATTGCCTCGGCCCCCTGAGTGCGCAATGCAGTAGCGCCAGCCTCAGACGTCGTTAAGCCGGTCACTCGATGGCCTTCCGCGACGAGACGGGCGATGAGCGGCTTTCCGATCGCGCCACTTGCACCGGCGACAAAAATCTTCATCGTGTTCTCTCCTGCTCTTGGATCGTTTTACTGGACGGGCGTGAGTATAGTTCTTTTAGAACTAAGTCGGCGCGTTCATCGGGAGACAAATGGACGTTTTTCCACGGTGCTTTCGCCAAATCGCTATTTGCCGATTGTGCATAACCTTCTTGCGCTCCGTGACAGACAAGTGCTGCCACAATGATCGCGATTGCCCGTGCTCTCAATAGCATCATCGGTCCTCCATATATCAGGGTGCTGACATGATTTGGCGGCGTGTGTAAGACACTCCTGCGGACGAATCCGATGAAGGGTCACTCCGGACTCAATTCCACTATTTCCTGACCGTACTTAGGCAGCGACAACTGCATCGCTCCGGCCTGTAATTGAGTACCGGTATATGTTCCCAAGTCACGGTTCTTAAACAGAGCCTTCGCTTTGTAGCGGCGACTTGGCTGGACCCAAGGTACGTTCACTGCGCGAGTTTCGCTGCCTTGGCTGCCGCGCAGCACTACGACGGCGCCATAGCCCTGAGGTGTCAACTTTCCCCACCACTCCCAGTCGGTGTCGGTAGGCACGGACGGCACACCGCTGAATTGAAAGTGCTCGTAGATGCCGTAGGCATCCTCAAGATGCTTGAGGATGGCAAAGCGGTCATGGTAGCGCGTGATGTTTTCCGTGCTAAGTGATGCCAGGTCGCCGGCGAAGACCATCGGCGTGCCCATCAGCCAACTGGCGATCTGTCGATCCTGCAGGTCGGGGGGTTAAGCTGCCGCCGAACGAGGCAGTTGTGGCGCCGTAGTACTCAATCGCGGCCAAAGGCAGCCCGCGATGGGCATAGAAGCGTTCGCGGGCATGCATGCTGCCATCGCGCAATTGCTGCTGCAGCACCGCAGCAGGTGGAGCGGTTTGATTTGCAACGCGCTTCATACGGTCGCCGGCGCCGGAGTAGTCGTTCGGCGGCACGTGGTACTGATTCACATGCTGCAAAACTGCAAGGTCGCATGGCACGCCGGGCGTTCCCCAGTAGATTTCATGCGTCAGCTCCAGTGTGATGCCAGGAACTTTTTGGCGAATAAGGTCTTCCGTCGCAAGCAGGCCACGCAGACCGCGCAGCAGCGACTCCTTCAGGGTGCGGCTCTCATGGCCTTCGGCCAGGTCTCCATAACGGATGTTGGAAAAGTCTTGTTTGAAATAGCTGGCACCGTAGGTCTTTGCCAGGTTCGCCAGTTCGCTTGCATAATACTCGCGCCAGCGCGGGTCTGAGAAACTAACGCCATAACCGCCAGACCGCTTGATGGTGGGCCAGCTCGCAGCATCCGGCACATCGGTGAGTGCTTTTAGACCAGGTGTGCGGAAAGAAGAAATCCAGAGGCCCAACCGTAAACCTTGCGCTCGAATGGACGCTGCGGTTGCAGCAAAATCCGGAAAGGCGGCGGTGTCCGGCTCGCCACCTAAACGACCCTTTTGCCATCCATCGTCCAGTTGCACCATGCGGAACCCGGCTGCGGCCGCCTTTGCAGTCGTCTCCTGCACATTCGCTGTGTCGATCTTCGCACCGAAGTGAGTCCATGTGGAGTAGTACGGTGCAGGCAGGTTCTTTGTATCCACCAGCAGCTTGATGCGCTGTAGCAGAAAAGCCTGGAACGGGCCTTCCACCGTTCTGTCCAGTGGCGTGGACTTGTTCGCAAGGGTCACTGTGACCGGACCGGTGTAGGCATAGGTAAAGACCGGTTCGGTAGTAAAGCTTTCACCTGGACCGAGCACCCACTCGAAAAACTCGTCCGTGTAGCCCATCGATCCGTCCAATGCCATGTCACGCAAGGCAGACGGGATCTCGCTCCCCAGGATGATCCCCTTCGATTCGTCTGCGGCACCAGCCGCCTGCAGGCTTGCAAGCGCGCCGCGCTCTGACGGTGTCAGCGGCGTGAACTTCCGGTACGCCGGGACAAAGCCCCAATCCTCAATCTTCAACTGGTCCAGCTTGATCCACTTGCCTGTCGTGTTGGTAAACGATATCCATTTGCGAATCGCTGGATTGCCACGGTAGACGACGTAGTGCAGCGAGCAAACAAGCCCGCCTTTCATACCATTGATGACCAGATGATCGCTGTCGCCCTCATGCTTTACTGACGTTCGCGTGCGCGCGAACGCGCCACTCCAGTGCGCCCCGTCAATGTTCACCGCATCCACCCACTGCAGGTCATCCCCTGTGCCGGTGGTGTTGTTCTTGACGCGGCTGGTGTCTGTGCTGGTGGTGGCCAGCGGAGTCCAGTC
>CAXUEW010000012.1:1393-20765 GCA_964250115.1 uncultured Terriglobus sp. | reverse complement strand
TCGCCGGGCGCCAAGCCACGCGGCCTGCGATTGGGCGACGCCGTGGTGATGCGAACGCTGAAGTCGCCCGACCGTCCCGTGAGAACCTCATCGCCCGCCACGCTCAGGCGTGTTGTGGACAGGCCTTGCTCGCCCACTACGATCGTGCGCTGGATGCTGCCTGCCTCTATGCGAAAGCCTTCCTTTTGCTTCACGATACGATAGATCTCTGCAGATCTTTCGGCCGCAGAGAGCGGCGCAGCGTTTAGCAGGAAAGCCGTGCCGATGGCAACACACGCTATCCCGAGAGCATCAAGTGGATGCCGCAGAACTGCGGTATGGCCGCGAAACATTTTTAGACTTTGCTGCCTTTGTTCCGGCCTGTACATCGTTCGCTCTGGGTTCTTCCGTGAATACTTCATCATCCTCATTACCTCCACATCGCCTCAATCTCTTCAAGGCTGCGGCCCTTCGTATCTGGAGTAACCCATCAGCCCGACGCAACCGTAACCAGACAAGCCCGCTAAAATGGCCAAAACGCCAGTCATGCTGAATACTCACGAAAGGGTCAGAAGTTTCTGACGGTCTTGCTTAGGTGCATGGCCTGCAGCATGTACTGCTGCAGGCCAATTGAACCAGCGCCGGCTCGTGGACAGAGTACCTCCATCAAGGTTCAACAAACTACAAGACTATGCTGCTGGGCTGGCAGCGAAAATTCCACAGGCTTGTGGCTGTAGAACTGGCCTTGCCAGCAACCCACTTCGACCAATTCGCTCACAGAGACTGGAACGGAGCAGGGATAAATACGGGAAACGGCATTCTGTTGATCAACAACGGAAGCTGATAAGCAAGCGCGTTCATAAGCGAATGGAACATCGATCTATGCCGAAGCGTGCAACACATAATCCAAGCTATGTACAACTACACGAACGGTCGCCACAAGGGCAGGCCGTTCGTGCAATTGCAGTCATCAGAAGCGAAGTTTCGCCTGTAGCTCTACAGTGCGAGGGTCGAGGGTTCCGAGGCCGTGCGTTCCGTAGGAGGCGTTGTTGCCACAACCGATGGCACTGCCTGTGACCTGTGTATTGCACTCACCGATGTTTCCACGTTGGAGAAAACGCCAATTACTCGGTGGCGGTAATCTTTGAGGCACGGGAAAAACTGCCGGCCTGGTGATACTCACGTGCTGCCAGCGCAAGCGAGATCATCTGGGCTGGAAGGATTTCCAGGATCGGTTGTAATCTCGCATCGACATGACTAAGGCTGAAAAGCCCGTCACGCACCGTTTCAGAAACCAGTATGGCTCGGCCATACAGACTGTTCACATCGCGCACAAGGTTCTGATTTAGCGTCCGCGCGCGTGCGTCGCCTTCAAACGCCACCAGCAATAACCGCTGACTGATCATCTCCAAGGGGCCGTGGCGAAACGCCGCAGCGCTCATACCCTCCGCAGGGAACCGCGCGGATTCTTTTATGATGAGTGCTCCGGTATACGCGGCCGCCAGGGAAGGGCCCCGACCTACCAGGACCAAGTGCTGAACAGATCGCAGGCACTCCTGGGCCTCCTCTACATGTTCGCGCCAGCGTGAGAGATAGCGTTCTACGGACTGTATGACGGACTCGCTCCGCTCTGTACTAGTTGATGGGTCTGCCCCCGTCAAGCGATCCGCGATGCGGTCCAGCAGCAGGAGCGTGCTCAGGTAGGTTTTGCAAGACACAGTCGATTCCGGACCGGCGTCTATCAGCACGCAAACGTCTGCGGCAGCCGCGAGTGGCGAAGCGGCATCATTCGTCACCGCAAGCAGCGTGGATCGGCCGGAGTTGACTTCAAGCAGGCGGATAATCTCCGCACTTCGGCCGGATTGCGAGACAGCCAGCACGACCGTATCTTCGCCTAGCAGGTGCGGCCAGTAGTGAATCAGTTCTGAGGTCTCAAGCATGGTTGCCCGGATTCCCGCCTCCGCCAGCAAAATCGCTATGGGATGCAGCGCATAAAACGATGACCCCATGCCCGTGAGGACCACCGTCCGCAGCGGATTGCGCCGAAGCTGTTCGCCTATGATCTGGAGTTCTGCGGGCATGGGAACAGCACTCGCTCTTCGAAGCGCTGCAGGCTGCTCAAGAAGATCCTTCGTGTATGGACCCTCGATCAAAGGAAAACTGGTCACCATTTCTCTCTCATCCTCATTATGATCCCGGCACACTGGTGCGCTGGCCCTCGAGTGCAGGAATCTTGCAAGGAGTTTAGAGGATGCGCAAGACTTGCGCAATAAGCATTCCTTACCCTTGCCGATTCGTCGCTGCTGTGGAGCCACGGACTACCAGATGCGAATCAATGGCCTGTTCCATTCCTGCGGAACCCTCGCTTCCAAGCATCTTCTGGATGATCAGGAATGCCTCCCGCCCAAGCTCTTCCCTTGGGATGCGAATCGTTGTGAGGGATGGGGTCACAAGGCTGGACAGCGGTATGTCATCCGCGCCCAGCACGGAGACATCTTCCGGAACGCGCAGGCCGGAACGGGTCAGGGTCTGAATCGCCCCAATGGCCGTAACGTCATTGCTGCACAGGACGGCAGTCGGCATGTCGAGGCTGGTCATCATATCCCTTACCGCATCGGCGCCGGATTCCAGTGTGTTCTGGCCCTCCAGCACATGGAGCTGGCAATTCAGAGCCATGGCAGCTGCTTCCACGGCGGTTCGATAGGCGATGTGTGAGCGGCGGTTCTGCGGGCCGGCAATCATGGCCATGCTCCGGTGGCCTAGATTAAAGAGATACTGCACGCCTTCCACAGCACCTTTTTCGTAGCGAATTCGCAAGCTACTGCGATATGGCTCCACCGTGGCACCATCCAGCATGACGGACGCTACCTTGTTCGTAGAGAGGTACTCCAGCATCGCGGGATCCACCTGCGACGTCATGATGGCGACTGCCGGGGCCTGGTTCTCAACCAGCTTGCGGCAGGCTCGCTCCGTGGTGTCCGGGTCGTAGTTGGTGCTGAACAGCAGCACGTCAAACCCCTGCTGCCGCGCTGCGATCTCGAATGACTTGATCACTCCTGGATAAAAAGGGTTTTCAATGTCGGAGACGAGCATGCCGATAAAGTTGCTACGGCCCAGCGCCAATCCACGAGCATGCGCGTTCGCTGAGAATTGAAGCTCGCGCATCGCGGCAGCGACGCGAAGGCGTTTGTCTTCCGACACCACGCGTGTCTTGTTGACCACGTGAGAGACGGTAGACTCAGAGACTCCCGCCTTCAAGGCGACCTCTTTCATTGTTGCCATGCGGAAGCCCTTTCGCCCTCCCGATCTGGTGAGAGCTGATCAAAACTGGGCAAAAGTCTTGCCTAACTACAAAAGTAATTGACTTGTCCTTCATCGCGGCGTAATGTTCGTGCCATATATCAGCCGCAAGCGCTTGCGCAAGGAGTTTTGGAAATGAAGGCTTCCCTACGTTGCTACGTTACGTTCGCAATCCTATGTCTCCTCACGATGCTGCACCCGACGTCCGCAAGGGCAGATGTCACGGCTTCCATTCTGGGAGTTGTGACCGATGCAAGCGGTCATGTCATTCCGAACGCGACCGTCAAACTGTCCAATCAACGCACGGGCTACTCGCGTATGGTAACGGCTGGCGCGGACGGTGCATACCAGTTCCTATCAGTACCTGTGGGGGAAGGGTACGCCGTCACGGCATCTGACGCTGGCTTTCAGACAGCGCTGCAGACGAGCATTACGCTGACGGTGAACCAGAGGTTCCGGGCGGATTTTGCGCTTGCGGTGGGTAGTGTGTCTTACGAGACGACGGTACAGGCTGACTCCGTGCAGGTGGACACATCCACGACGCAGCTTGGCGATGTGGTCACTGACAAGAAGATGATCAGCCTACCGCTTAATGGCCGCAGCTATACGGACCTGCTGGGGCTTCAGCCGGGCGTTGTGCCAATCACTTCGTCGGCCGCCTTCACAGACCGTCCCGTCTCGGGCGGCTTGAACGCCGGTGGTGTTTCCGTGAACGGCAGTCAGGAATCAGCAAATTCCTTCCTGATCAACGGCGGCGATGTCCAGGAGCCGAAGAACAACGGCGCGAGCATCATTCCATCGCTGGATTCCATCCAGGAGTTCCGCATTCTGACCAACACCTTCGACGCGGAGTACGGGCGGTTCGGCGGTGGCATCGTCAATGTGCTTACAAAGACGGGAACTAACAGTTTGCACGGCTCCGTCTATGAGTTTCTGCGCAATGAAAAGTTGAACGCCAAGAACTTCTTCGACACCAACCAGACCGACCCAGCGACCGGACTACAGATTCCGAACACAGCCCGCGGCGTATTCAAGCGGAACCAGTTCGGGTTTGCCATCGGCGGCCCGATCATTCCGAATAAGGTGTTCTTCTTCACCGACTACCAGGGCACGCGCCAGGTGCGTGGGCAGGCCGCCTCGACAGCATTCATTCCTTCGCCACAGGAAGTGACCGGCAACTTCGGTGACGTTGCCACCACGGGCTACGGTGCCATGACGGCAATCGTCAAAGGTGCGGGTCCGCATTCGTTGGCGCAGACCCTGACGCAGCGATTGGGCTACACGGTGAACCCTGGTGAGCCTTACTGGGTAGCAGGCTGCGTCACCAGCGCAGATGCAGCAGCGGGCAAGTGCGTCTTTCCCAACCAGGTCATACCATCGGCCGCGTTCGATCCCGCCGCGAAGGGTACCATCAAGTTCATTCCGCAGCCAAGCGGGTCGGCTGGCGGCTCACCCTTCTTCTCAACCTCAAGCCTGAAGGCAGTCCTGAACGATGACAAGATTGGCGAGCGTGTTACATGGAACGGCAGCAGGACCGGTGACTGGTCGTTCTACTTCACACGCGACTGGGCTTCCGTTTCCTCACCGTTTGCAGGCGGCAACATTCCAGGCTTCGGAGGTGAAGTACCGCAGAAGGCGTATCAAGCCAACATTGGGAACACGCGAGTCTTTCGCGGTTCCATGGTGAACGAACTTCGGCTGAACTACACACGCTCCACCATCTTCCAAACGCACCCAACCGGTCCGGGCCTTGGCAAACTGAGCAGCTTCGGTTTTGGAACGGACGCACTTGGATTGAGTACAACGGCGCCCGAGGTGGAAGGCGTTCCGAGCATAAACATTGGTGGGGCCTACAGCACAAGCTTCGGCGTTGTGGCCAACGCCATCAATCAAGTAAATAACAACTATCAACTGCTGGATCACTTCTCAATGATCCTTGGCCGGCACAGTCTCAAGTTCGGTGGTGAAGGCCGCCAGATCCAGGTGAACGAATTCAACATTTCAACACCGAATGGCTCGTTCTCCTTTGATGGTACGGAGACGGGTAACGGCTTTGCGGATTACCTGATCGGTGCCCCCAGCTCTTTTGTGCAGCAGAGCTACTCAACGTTTTTCACGAAGGCGAACTATGCCGGTTTCTTCGTGCAGGATGCATTTCGCGTCAAGCCGAATGTGACCATCAACGCGGGGCTTCGGTGGGAGATGATTCAGCCCTTCTATGAAAAGGAGAATCGTTTGAATGCGATCAACTACGGTCAGCAGTCAACCGTTTTCCCCGGCGCCCCAACAGGATGGGTTTTCCCCGGCGATGCTGGAATTCCCAACACGGTTTCGAAGACACCCCATAACAACTTCAGCCCGCGTCTCGGCGTGAATTGGAGTCCTGGATCTTCCACGGGCTTCGTCAGTAAATTGACCGGCGGACCGGGCAAGACCAGCATTCGAGTGGGCAGTGGTCTGTACTACACCGCTATCCAGGATCAACCGGCCTTTTACACCATCGGCGATGCGCCGTTCGGGTTGTACTACTCCAGCCCCGCCCAGGTGTACTTCAGCCAACCGTTCAAAGACCGCCGCAATGGCCAGGACCCGGGACAGCACTTCCCGTTTACGCCTCCGGTTGCGGGTCAGAACTTTGACTGGTCGACTTATTTGCCCATCGCCGGTTCGCCGGGCGTTGCGCTTGGAAACGTCACTCCGTATGTACTACAGTTCAATCTCAACTTGCAGCGCGAGCTACCGGGAAACACAATTGCGACTGCAGCGTATGTCGGCACACGTGGCCACCATCTGCTGGGTCAGTTGGAATCGAACATCGGCATACCTTCCGCCTGCCTGGCTGTCGCAGCAGCTTTGCCTGCAGGTCAGGGTTGCGGGCCGCATGGCGAAGACACCATCTATACGTTGCCAAACGGTAGCAAAGTCAACGGCACCCGTATCCATAGTGTGACATCCGGTCGATACCTGTCACAGGGGCTGCTTGACTTCGGATCTAACTCCTACAACGCCACCATCGCCAACTCCGATTACAACGCGCTGCAGCTTAGCCTTTCAAAACATCTGGGTCTGTCACAGTTCCAGGCGAGTTATACGTTCTCTCGTTCGATTGACAACGCATCGGGCAACGTCGATACGATTAATCCACTCAATCAGCGCCTCAGCCGTTCGCTCTCTGCGTTTGATCTGCGTCATAACTTTGTCATCAGCTACGGCGCGTCTTTGCCATCGCTGCGTGGGCATAACGCACTGCTGCGCAGCACGGTAGGCGGGTGGGAGCTGACCGGCATCACCCGCTTTACGTCTGGCCTGCCGATCACGCTGCAGCAGCGGCTTGACCAGACGCTGCTTGGCACCAGCGGCATCGATCTGCCGAACTGGGATGGTCAGAAGATCGAGAACCTGGATCCCCGTACGTCAGAAAAACGGCTTTCTTTCGATCCGACGCACTTCTCTACTCAACCTCTGGGAACGAATGGCAACGCAAGCCGCCGCTTCTTCTCAGGCCCTGGCATCAACAACTGGGATGCCGCGCTCCGCAAATTTATCCCGATTCACGAACGGTACTCTGTCGAGTTTCGTGCAGAGTTCTTTAGCGTCTTCAACCATGCTCAGTTTCTCAACCCCGGAGGAAGGCAGGCGACGTCGAGCTTTGGCCGCGTGACAGCGGCCCGTGATCCGCGCATCGGGCAGGTTGCGCTTCGCGTGGCTTTTTAACCGGTGTACGCTGCTTCCATCGCAGCGTGAACAGAGTGATTGACGATCGTTAGGACCGTGCCGTATTCCTCGGCACGGCCCAACATCGCGCCGCAATGAGTCAAGGAGAAATCATGCCGTATGCCGCACGCGGTGCTTTGCAGACGCTTCGTCTTTCTTCCATAGCCACGGTCGCTTTTGCGACTGCATGTTGCGTGCCTGCAATCATGGCGCAGCAGAAGGAAAGGGTGTACATCGCACCGGACGATCACACAGACTATATGTGGACCGGCGATGAGGATACGTACCGAAACGCATTGTTGAAGAGTACGGACTACTACCTCGACCTTGTCGATACCACTGCGAAGGAGCCATCTAATTTCCAAAGCCGATGGAACTTCGACTCCGCATTGTGGTTTTGGGAGTATGAAAACAATCGCACGCCCGAGCAGGTAAACCGCCTGGTGGGCCGCTTAAAAGATGGTCACTTCAGTATGCCGCTGAACTTTGCGGTATCGACCTATGGTGGCACGCCCACGGAGGCGGCTCTGCGCAGCATGTACTACGCGGGGCGCGTGGAGCGGAAGTATGGTCTTCATCTGCCGATGGCTATTGCCATGGAAAATCAGACCCTGCCGCGTGGTCTTGGAGCGTTGTGGGCAGGAGCGGGCGCGAAATACAGTTGGAAGGGCATCTGCGGATGCGCAACCAAGCTGTCGCCGACGGTTTATCACGATCGCTCGCATGAGATCTATTGGTGGCAGGCAACGGACGGCAGCCGCATCCTGATGAAGTGGCATTCCATGAAAGAACAAGCCAAGCGTGCCGCGGACTATAACCCTGGTGGATATGCGGAGGCGCGAGATCCCTCCATTAACAGTCGCATCTCGTTTCTTGATGACAACGATACGTTTCGGGCACGTTACCCTTACAAAATTTTCGGTATCTTCGGCGAAGGTGAAGACAATCTCTTTACGAACAACACAAAGTTTCTGGCTGCGGCAAAGCAACTGACAAATACCCGCCGTGAGGTCTTCATCTCGAACCAAGAAGACTTCTTCCGCGACTTTGAAACGACTTATGGCAAGACACTGCCAGCGGAATCTGCTTCCTACGGCAATGACTGGGACTTGTATCCATCGTCCATGCAGGAGTTGACGTCCAGCGTGCGTCGCGCCACGGAGAAGCTTCGTGGAGCTGAGGCTTTGGAGACGCTGGTAAGTCTCAAGCAACCAGACTTTCCCGGGCAGTTTACGCAGGCACGCGAGAAGGCGAATGTCGGCTTTGGCTTCTACTGGGAACACAACTGGACCGCAGATGGCAAGACCATCTCCCGGCAGGCGCGTGCTGACTGGCAGCGTCGCGTAGCTCGCGACATTACATCCTATGTCGATACGCTCGCGGCAGCGTCTTCGGTTTCACTTGGCAAGCTGATTGCAACTACCAAAACCGAGCCGCGCTTCTTCGTCTTCAATCCCCTGAGCTGGCAGCGGGATGACGTTGCGGATCTGCCGTACACCGGCGCGGAGGACGTGCACGTCGTCGATCTGACAGACGGGAACACTGTACCTTCACAATTTGTCGCTGTTGCAGATGATGGTGGGAAGACGACCCGCCGTCTGAGAATCCTGGCGAGCGAAGTACCGTCCGTTGGTTACAAGGTCTACGCCGTTCGTTCCGGCGCAGCACCTATGTTGCAGAATGGCCCTACTGCTTCTTCGAATATCGTCGAGAACGATCTGTATCGCGTGGTGCTCAGCGGCAGCGGAGCGATTGAAAGTCTCAAAAGCAAAATGCTCGGCACAGGCGAGATGGTGTCCAAGATTGACGGTCGCGTGATGAACGATCTTGGGGAAGGCTCCGGCACACTGCACGTCACAAACGCAGGGCCTGTCTCTGTCACTCTGCGGGCAGATGCCACTGGAGCCGTTCCACACTCCACAGAGGTGACACTGTACCGTGGCGGCATCGATCGAGTCTCCATACGAAATGAGATAAATGGAAATTTTGCGGATGTTAAGACCTGGGCATTTGGCTTCAAGTTAGCCAAGCCGAATGTCTGGCATGAGGAGGTGGGCACGATCAATCATGCGCGCCTGCAGCCTGAAGGAGATTACTCCCCAGTCATGGCAAAACTTGATTGGCTCACACTGAACCACTTCGTTGCGATAGCAGGCTCAGGGGCTTCAGCCGTGACGCTGTCCAGCGCGGATAACTCCTTCTTCAGGCTAGGCCATAGCGACATAGTGAACGGCGTGACTCACTTAGATACGGAGACACCGCTGATCTCAGTGCTTGCCGGCGGGCAGGTGGATGGAGCTTCGCTGGGCATTCCTGCGCAGGGGGGTGATACTCACTTTCTGCAGCGGTTTGCACTGCGACTAAGCGCCTTTTACGATCCAGCAACATCCATGCGCTTCAGCCTGGAAGATCAGAATCCGTTGATCGCCGGCGTAGTTACTGGTGGTACAGCATATCCAGAGACGACGTACTCTTTGCTACAGGCTTCGGATCCCAGCGTGATGCTTTGGGCGATCAAGCCCGCAGAGGACGGCATGTCAAAGGGTATCGTGACACGCTTCTGGAACATGTCTTCAAAGAGCACCGGCTTTACGTTCAAGCTGCAGGGTGGAATGCAATCAGCGCACACGATCACCCACATCGAAACCGATCCAAATCCGGTTGCCGTAACCGCACGTGGTCTGCAAACTGACATGAAGCCATGGCAGCTTCGCAGCTTCACCTTGCAAGCTGGTGCACCTGCGACTGCAGCCAAGGCAAAGCAGAGTGTGAGCCGCTAGTGGCCGCAACGACCATTGACAAGCCGCAGCGCATCAAGCGAGTCCTAAGTTTTTGGGACTTGATGTTCTACGGCATTGTGATCATCCAGCCCACCGCGCCGCTGCCTTCCTTCGGCATCGTCAATACAGTTTCGCGGGGACACGCGGTGACGGCGATCATGCTGGCCATGGTTGCCATGATGCTGACCGCAATCAGTTATGGGCGCATGGCACGTGCGTATCCCAATGCAGGCTCGGCGTACACCTTCGTCGGTCGTGAGCTGCACCCAAACCTTGGTTTGCTCACAGGGTGGAGCATCACGCTGGACTATGTCTTGAGTCCGACGATTGGTGTTATCTGGTGCAGCAAGGCAGCAATGAATATCGTGCCGCTGCCGTTTCTGGTGTGGGTGATCTTCTTTGTAGTCGCCTTCGCTGCTGTGAACCTGCTCGGCATCCGCACCAACGCGCGCTCCAACACGGTGTTGACCATCGGCATGTTCACCGTGCTGATTGTTTTCTTCGTGGCAGCCGTCGCGTATCTCTGGCGTGAAGCACAGTGGAGCGGCCTATTCTCCTCCCTGCCGTTTTACAATCCGAAAACCTTCACATGGCCCGCGGTGCGTGCAAGCACATCCATCGCAGTGTTGACGTACATGGGGTTTGACAGCGTCAGCACACTATCAGAAGACGTGGAAAATCCTCGCCGCAACATCATGCTGGCTACCGTCCTTCTCTGCCTGGTCACGGGGCTGCTGGGCGGTTTGGAGGTCTACTTCGGACAGTTGATCTGGCCGGACTTCCACACGTATCCCGATCTTGATACAGCGTTCGTGTCCGTTGCAGGCCGTGTCGCAGGACCATGGATGTTCCAGGTGATGAACTTCACGCTCCTGATCGCGACCGTTGGCTCCAGCATCGGTGCGCAGCTTGGTGCGGTTCGTCTGCTGTATGCCATGGGACGGGATGACGTCATTCCAAAGCGCTTCTTCGGTGTGCTGGAGCCGGTACGAAACACACCGCGCAACAATATTTTATTGACTGCTGCGCTATCACTCGCAGGTGCGTTGTTACTGACCTATCAGCTGGGTGCAGAGCTACTGAACTATGGTGCGTTCATTGCATTCATGGGGGTAAATGCTGCGTCGGCCAAACGCCTGCTGCAGGAGCAGGGCCGGACGCAATCCGCTCGCTGGTTTCGAGCCGTGCTCCCTTTCTCCGGCTTTTTAATTTGTTTGTATATCTGGTGGAGTCTGCGCCCACTTGCTAAGCTGGCAGGAACCGTCTGGCTTGCCGTTGGCTTCCTGTACTGCCTTATCCGCACCAGAGGCTTTCAGCGCCGGCTGCTCTTGATCAGCAATCCCGAGGATGATTGATGGACACAGCCACACTCTGCAACGAGCCGGGCCTGATTGGTGCGGTCGACATCGGCGGCACAAAGATTGCAGTCGGCCTGCTGACACATCAGGGGAAGGTCTTGGCAAGAAGGGAGATCACTACAGCCGGCTGCACAGACGGTGCCGCTGGGTTTACCGCCATCACGTCAGCACTCAGGGCGTGCCTGCGGGAAACAGGCGCTTACATGATCGGGATCGGAATTGGCTGCACAGGCCCAGTAGATCCACTCACGGGCACAATCGGCAGGGTCGCCAACCTGCCGGGGTGGGAAGGCTATGGTCTTACAAACGCCCTCGCCACTCAGTTCGCCGTGCCGGTCGCCATGGAGAATGATGCAGACGCAGCAGCGTTGGCAGAATACCGTTGGGGATGCGGCAACGGCAGCCAGCGCTTCGTCTATGTAACGCTCAGCACTGGCATTGGGGCCGGCATCATCCTGGACGGCAAGCTTTACAGAGGACGCAACGGCTCGCACCCGGAACTGGGACACCACACGGTGGATCCCAATGGGCCGCCTTGTTACTGCGGAGCAAACGGTTGTTGGGAGAGCCTTGCTTCTGGCTTAGGGTTGCGGTCGTGGTTTCTGCAGCGTGCGGGTATGCAGGCACCGGAATCCGGCTTCGGAGCGCAGGAGATATTTGCGCTCTACGACCAGGGGGATCCGTTAGCGCGAGAGGCTTTGGCTCGGCTAAGCCGTTACGTAGGTATAGGCCTCGCCAACATCACGACGATGCTGGTACCCGATGTGATTGCCTTGGGGGGCGGCCTTACCGCAAGGGCGGATGCATTCTTACCTGCGGCTGAGAAACACTTCAGGAGCACCTGCGGCGAGGTGCCAGAGCACAACACGAGAGTTGAATTGGCACAACTCCGTAACACTCTTGGCTTAGCTGGAGCCGCTGCGGTCTGGTTACTGTCACGGCCTTGAGAATGTGGGGCCTTGAGGATTTCCTTTCTGAAGATGACTTCATCTTCGCCAACGAGGTTGCGAGGGTTTCTCGACACGGACAACTATCGCAAGCGGGTCCTCCACAAACTCGCTCGTGATCTCAACCTACTGAAGCTCACCTTCCAAATGATTCGCAGATCGATCGCGACGTTGGCTCAGAAGAAGAGCACGGTAAAGGATGTACAAGGTGTCTGCGGCACTCACGAACTGCAACGACGACGGACGTTCTACATGAAGTAGATTCCCGCGAGCGTGCAATCGACGATCAACTCGATAAACCGGGAATTGCGCGGATCGACGACCTCGACCCGGAAAAGTCGGTGCGAACCGGCAGTGTAGTTGAGGGTCGGCGCAAAGCTGCAAGACGCGCTCTGACACCTGTGACACAAAGGCACCGAGAAGAGGGAGTTCTCACCTTCCGGCATTATGCTTGATTTGTAATGGGTTATTTGGTGGACCTGATCGGGATCGAACCGATGACCTCTTCCATGCCATGGAAGCGCGCTCCCAGCTGCGCCACAGGCCCACTCCCTAGAGGATAACCCGGTTATGCCCTTCCGGTCCATGGGCGAGCCGCACGCCAACAGATCGGAAGGGTACGTGGGCCGACGACCTTTAGCGCCAGTAGCCTTCGCGCCAGTAGTAGCCGCGCGGCCCCGGTACCCAGCGGCCCTGCACCCAGTACGCCCGCGGACGCGGCGGTGCGACGTATTCGCCCGGCACCCAGACGTAGCGGCGGCCGTCCCAGCGGTGATAGCCGTTACGCCATGCATAGCCTGCACGGGGCAACGGAGGGCGGCGCTCGTAGAGCGGGCGCGGCGGTCCTACCCGAACATAAACCTGCGCGTCTGCGGCTATCGGTGATGCCACCGCAATGCCGGTCAGTGCTGCAATCAACGTGGCTTGCAATAGGGTTTTTTTCATCGTCTTCCTCTCCTGTGCCGTTTCGTTCACACGTAATTCTTCAGGGTAGACACGCGACGCTTCGGCAGGTTGCGCACGCACGCCGCATTTGTCTGGATGGAATATCGGCATTGCGCAGTTTCGATATAGAACCAAGGCTTTTAGGGGAACAAATTGTCTGTGGTCCGGTGTCTATACCGGCAGAGTGAGCGAGAGCACTCGGCATCCGCCGGCGGATGGAACACCTGACATTGCATACGTGGCTGCGAGGCCGTAACGTGAAGAGAGGCAGTATGAGCGGGGCAATGGTGATGGATCGCCTTTCCGGCGCAATCGGTGGAAGCCTCGAAGATGTTGGCACGTATGCCGTCTCGCGTGTGGAAGTTCCTGCCGAGGAACTGGCCCTGGTGCACGCCTTGCAGGCCGGTTCCGACGATGCTTTTCGCCAGCTGATTACCCAGTACAGCGGGCCGCTCTACTCTCTGCTGTTGCGTTCGCTAAGCGATCCTGCCGACGCTGCGGACGTGACCCAGGACATCTTTATCAAGGTCTTCCGCTCCATTGGTGGATTTCATGGCGACAGCAGCCTACGCACCTGGATCTACCGCATTGCCATGCACGAGGCGTCGAACAGCCGCCGCTGGTGGGTGCGCCACAAAAAAGCGGAAGTAACGATTGACGACAATTCGTCCGATGATGAGGACAGCCTTGTTTTCTCGTTGAAGGAGACACTTGCAGACGGGCGCGATTCACCCTTTGAGAATGCGCGGCAGGCGCAGCTTCGGGCGACCGTGGAAGCTGCGCTGCGCGAGGTGCCGGAGAGCTTCCGGACGGTCGTCATCCTGCGCGAGATTGAAGGCATGGCATACGACGAAATTGCCGAGATCCTCGGCATCCACATGGGCACGGTCAAAAGCCGGCTGATGCGCGGCCGCGCCGCACTTCGCGAGTTGCTGAGTGCCAGGCTTCCCGAACTTGAACGGTTCGCCGCGCGGAAGCGACCGGTATCTGCATCGAGCGCAACCGCTCGCGCGTCCAAGGAGGCACGATGAATCGCATCGCAGACAATTTGAAGAACACTATGAAGAGCATCCATGCGCGCCCTGAGGACAATGCCCTTCCCATGGAAGAGCTGCAAAGTGAACGTGAGCTGACCGACAACCTGCTGCGCACGTTGGCACCGGTACAGGCCCCAGAGCACCTTTCCCTCCGGATCCGGCTGGCACTCTCCCATGAACGTGTCCGCGCAGAGCGGAGATTCACGGGACGGTTGCGTCACCGCTGGGAAGCGTTTTGTGAGAATTCGCTGCGTCCCTTCAGCCTGCAGGCAGGCGTGGCCGCAGTGGCCTTGCTGGCAGTAGCCGGAGGCGCCCTGATGCTGGGTGCGGTAGCTCCGCAGCAGGCGGTCGAGGCTAATGACATTCCCCTGGCCGGGTTTTCCGCGCCGCGTTATCTCTACTCCGTGGCTGGTGAGCAGGCAGTGGGAGGCGTTGGCGAACAGCCGCTGATGGTGCAGGCAATGGTCGACCGCGAGGGCCGCGTGTATGACTATCACGTGATTTCCGGAATGCTGGACGCGGCAAGCTCCGCCGCGCTGCAGCAGCGGATGGTCACGGGCGTATTTCAACCGGCAAAGGTTTTTGGTGAACCCGTGCGCGGCAGCGTTCTGCTGACCTTTGCGGACGTGGTGGTTCGAGGCTAACTGAGGCCGCTCCGCCACGTTCTTCGATTGACCCGCTTCCACTCGCGGCCTAGACTCAGCGATTGGTACACCTTTCGCTGAGGTTCGTCGAACTCCCGTGCAGTCTTTCAACCGTTCCCGTTTCGTTTCCTGCTGCCTGCTTGCGGCGTGCCTCTGCGGCGCGGCTGCACAGGCGCAGAAGAGTTCCTCTTCCAACGACTCCGCAGACCAGGGACCTGGGCCTTCGTCGGTAGTACCAAGGCGTGGTGTCGAGGCCAGCGGCTCGGCCGTTACGCTAGAGACAAGCGAAAGCCTCTTCCAGGTAGCAGCCGCGCTGAACGTCTGCGGTTACGACAACGGCCTGGAGAGTTCGTTGCCAGTCCGCGCTGCGGTTCGCACCGAGATGAGTGCCGCTGTCGAAAAGTCGCCTGCCGCCGGCGTCAGCCGTGAGGCCATGTGTGCCTACATTCAAACCCATACCCAGCAAGGAGCGCAGAATCTGGCGCAGTACGTCTCGCTGGCGCTGTTCCTGACGCCGCCCCCCGAACTCGCGTTGTCCGTCCCGGAAAGCGAGATGCCGCCAGACTCCCTGCAGGTGTCCGGTCTGTTGCCGCTGCTGCGCGACTTCAGCGCCAAGGTCGACCTCCATGCCATTTATGTCCGGCACCGCTCAGGCTTTGAGGCTGCGGTGACCCAGGTGCACGACAGCATGACGCGCATGCTGCTGGAGACCAATGTTTACCTGCAACAGCCCGTCTCCAGCTATGATGGTCGCCGCTTCCTGGTGCTGCTGGAGCCTATGCTGAGCTCACAAGCAGTCAACGCGCGCATCTACGGCAACGACTATTTCATCGTGACGTCGCCCGCAGCGATCGATCCGGCAAACCCTGCTCGCGTCTCGCCCGGCTCTCGCATGACGGTCTCGTCGCGTGCGAGCGGCCTGCAGATGGACCGCATCCGGCACCTGTACCTGCTCTACAACATCGATCCGATCATCTACGCACGCGCGGGTTCGACCAACCGGCTGCTGCCCCTGCTGAAGACCGTGTCGGACGCTCCCATTGACTTCACCTACAAGAGCGACATCGTCGCGCTGACGACGGAGTGCCTCATCAAGGCCATCGAAGCGCGCACCATGGATGTGGGTATCCCCAAACCCTCCAACAAGGCGAACGGCAAGCAGCGCTCGGAGATGGATGGCTACAATCAGAGCCTCGTCGAGTACGAGCGCAAGGCCGAAGCCGTGCGCCGCCACCAGGTGGTCCGCGACATGGAGTCGGGCTGGGTACTGACTGAGTCGTTCTACAACAAGCTGGCGCTGCAGGACCGCGAAGGCATCTCGATCAAAGAGAATATCGGCGAGATGGTCTACGGCATGGACGTGAGCCATGAAGTAAACCAGGCAAAGAAGATTCCCTTCTTCAAGCCGGACGACCCTGATTTTGTAGCCAGCGAAGGAGCCCGCCGGACGCGCGCTCCGCGCCGCACGTTGACCCCTATGGACCAGGCTGAGCTGCGCCTGCAGAAAGGCGACCGCCTCGCAGCCGAGGAGCTTGCCGATAAGGAACTGTTGGCGAACCCGTCCTCTGGCGAGGCGCTGTATGTGCTGGCGCGCGTCAAGCTGATGGAGGGCGATCCACAGGCAGCCTACGACCGCTTTACGCAGGTGCTTGCCACCAGCAAGGACACCCGAACTGTTGCGTGGTCCCATGTTTACCTGGGCCGGCTGTACGATGCGCAGACCGGAAACAACCGTCCCAAAGCCGTTGCGGAGTACAAGGCCGCGCTGAACATGCCGGGGGTGCAGCCGGACGTGAAAGCCGCTGCCGAGGCCGGCATCAAGCAGCCGTTTGCCGCGCCGAAACGCACCGTAAAAGACAGCGATCAACAGCCCGCCGACGATGATGAACCGCTGGATCCGACTGGCAAAAAGCAAAAAGAAAGCTACCGGCCCGGCGAACAGGCAGCGCCGCCCGTTCGCGCCCGGTAAATTTGATCGAGAGAAAAGACCCATGCCTGAAACCGTTCTTGCAGACCTGCTGACTGAAGCCCGCAATCCCGCCTCGGAAAAGATTGACGACGTCTCGACCGAGTTGATGCTGCATATCATCAACGACGAGGACTACACGATTGCCGACCGCGTTCGGCAACAGATCCCGAACATCGCACGCGCAGTCGATGCTATCCACGAGCGCGTGGCAAAGGGCGGCAGGCTGTTCTACATCGGCGCGGGTACCAGCGGCAGGCTTGGCGTGCTGGACGCGAGCGAGTGCCCCCCGACCTATGGCGTTTCGCGTGACCTGGTACAGGGCATCATCGCGGGTGGAGACCCGGCCCTGCGCGTGTCGAAAGAAGGCGCGGAGGACAGCCGCGAACTCGGTGCTGCGGACTTGCTGGCCAACGGCTTCAACCAGTCTCCCGGGCTGGATGTACTGGTGGGCATCGCGGCTAGCGGGCGCACACCCTACGTTCTGGGAGCCATGAAAGCTGCACGGCAGCTTGGCTGCCTCACCATCGGCCTGTCCTGCGTGCCCGGCTCGCCGGTCGAAACCGCTGCCGACATCGCCATTACGCCTGCTGCCGGCGCGGAAATCATCACCGGGTCTACCCGCATGAAGGCCGGTACCGCGACCAAGCTGGTGCTGAACATGCTGTCAACCGCGCTGATGGTGCGGCTGGGCCACGTCTACGGCAATCTGATGACCAACGTCCAAACCACGAACGAGAAGCTGCGAGACCGCGCGGAACGCATCATCATCGCCGCAACCGGCGCGTCCGCCCAGCGCGCGAAAGAAGTTCTGCAGCAGGGCGGCAGCGTACGCATGGCCATTGTGATGGAGAAGCGAGGCCTCACCAGGGCCGAGGCCGAAGCCGCGCTCGACCGAGGAGAACAGAATCTGCGGCGCGCGCTGGCCGGAGCGTAATCTGCAGAACTCACACCGTCATCCTGAGCGCAGCGTAGCGGAGTCGAAGGACCTGCTGTTCTCCAGGAGCAGCAACGCAGCCGACAGGAAAACAGGTCCTTCGACTAAGCACTTCGTGCTCCGCTCAGGATGACGAACGAAGTGGGTAGGTGAAGCATGACTTCGGGTCAATGTCATGGCAACGGTAAACTGATCTAAGATGTCTACCGAAGGAAGTACGCCTCCCCCGCCTGAACTGCCGGAGGCCGCACACAAGCTGCACTCTTCAAAGGCGCAACCGGGCGCACACCTTGCGTTCCTGGGCCTGTGCTGCGGCGTCGGTGTTTCCACCATCTACCTTTGCCAGCCGTTGCTGCCGCAAATGGGTGCCACGTTTGGCGCCGGCGCGGCTGCCGCTGGCCAGGTAGGCGTGGCAACGCAGGTGGGCTATGCCGCGGGTATGCTGACCTTCACGCCCATGGGCGATACGAAGGAACGGCGCGGCCTCATTCTGAAGATGTTTGCCGCCGTGTCGGTGGCGCTGCTGCTGGTAGCCTGCGCACCCACGTTGCCGTTGCTGCTGTTGCTCAGCGCGTGTGCGGGTGCCCTTGCCTCGGTCACGCACATCGTTCTGCCGATCGCGCCGGACCTTGCAGAACCCGATCAGCGCGGACGCGCCGTCGGCATCGTGATGACGGGTCTGCTGCTGGGCGTTCTGCTGGCCCGTACCTTTGCGGGTTGGCTGGCAGAGTTGACCGCACACCTGACAACCCGCATTGCAAGCTGGCGCGTCGTGTTCCTGGTGGCTTCGCTGGTGTCTGCTCTGCTGCTGCCTGCCATCCGCCGCCTGATGCCGCAGCTCCCGCCCAAGCAGCAGATGACGTACAGCGAGGCCATGCGATCGTTATGGACCCTGATGCGTGAGGAACCGCTGCTGCGTGAAAGCTGCGTCATGGGCGCGCTTTGCTTCGGTACTTTTTCCACCTTCTGGAACACGCTCGCCTTTGTGCTGGAGAAGCACGGGCTGGGCGCGGGCGTTGCAGGCACCTTTGGCCTGGTGGGCGCGGCGGGAACGCTGATTGCGGCATCGGCCGGAAAGCTGGCAGACAGGCGCGGACCGCGGTACGTCATCACGCTGTCGCTCATGGCACTTGCCGTTTCGTACCTTGGGATCTATGCGACGGAGCTCCTCGCCGGCCACGCCCAGGCCGCCGGTCATCTGCACATTTGGACCTACCTGCTGACGCTGGCCGCCATGGTGGTCCTGCTTGACGTGGGAACGCAGGCGCTGCAGCTTGGCAACCAGACCCGCAATTTTGCCCTGCAGCCCGCGGCACGCACCCGCATCAACACCTTGTACATGACGTCGTACTTCGTTGGCGGAGCGGCCGCTTCCGCAATCTCGCCGGTGCTTTGGCAGCACTTCGGTATCACTGGCCTGTGTGCGTTTGAGCTCTTCCTCATCCTTTTAGCGGTGCTGCGGCATGCGACCGGGCTACCGATGGCTGCTGCTTCGACATCTGGCGACGAGACCTTGCTGCACGCTTAGCCCGGCTGCGCGGTACATCCAGCGAGTGCGGATCACGCTCTAACGTTTCTGCGGCCCTGCAGGCGCACAAGGAGATTCGCGATGGTTCGTACTTCCAACAAGATGAAGGCCGCCGGGCTGGCGCTGGCGTTGCTGATGCCGGCCACCATATTGCCGGTTGCAGCCCACGCACAGCAGACCGACACCGCACCCGCCAAGGTCAAGGCCAAGAAAAAGGCAAAAAAGAGCAGCACGCCG
>CAXUEW010000012.1:0-1383 GCA_964250115.1 uncultured Terriglobus sp. | reverse complement strand
CCGACCGCGCCAGCATCCCAGGCTGAGGGCACCACCCAGCGCAATCCGCAGGCAGGCACGCCCGACCCGATCAATCCAAGCGGCAGCCCTGAACCGCCGACTCCGACCACGCAGGGTCCTCCGCCACCCGCGACTACGCCTTCGACCAACACGCCTCAGAATCCTCGCTAGGCTCTCTGCGATAGGCCGACGACCGTCGGCCCATCGTGTTCTAACGCGGCATGTACCCCGCCGCTCTGGCAGACTAGAAGCCGTGGCAGAAACCTTCCGCAGCCAACTCGCACAGTTCACCTGGACAAAGTCGGAGCCACTGCACGCCCTGCTTTGCCTGCCGGGCGTCGCTCTGCCGTTAATCCTGGGCGTTCACCTTGGCTACAACGGCACTGCGGTACTCATGGCGAGCGGTGCCATGACGGTTGGCTTTGGGTCATACCAGCAGCCGCTCTTCCGGCGATCCGGTGCCATGTTGGGTGCTTCTGTCGGCATCGCCATCTCGGCGCTTGTGGGTGCGCTCTGCCGTGACAGCACCGCGGCGCTGCTGGCCGCCACACTGGTCTGGGCGTTCCTGTACGGCATGTCCAACAGCATCAGCACCTCCACTGCCTGGGTGGGCCAGCAGTGTTGCGTGTTTCTGGTGGTCTCGTCAGCAGCTCCCTCGACCCCTGGGACCACGCACGACCTCGTCTACTCCGCCTTGCTGCGGGGTGTCGGCGTGCTTGCCGGTGGCGCTCTGCAGACGTGCTTCATGCTTCTGTTCCGGGTTTGGATTCCGGCGGCACAAACCAGGTTCACCTCGCCCGATTTTGATCCGGCCCGCTTCCAGCGCAGCTTTCTGCGGGAGCAGCTTTCGCCAGGCAGCGGTGCCATGCAGTTCGCTTTCCGCATGACCGTAACCGCGCTGACCGCCATCGCCATTTACCGGCAGCAGACATGGGCCAGCGCCTACTGGATCGGCATGACCGCCATGCTGATCCCGAAGCCGGAGTTCACGCAAACCGCCGCCCGCGGCCTGCTGCGTGCCGCGGGCACCCTGCTCGGCGCTCTCCTCTGCACCATGATCGTGGTTTGGCTGCGGCCCGGCGGCCAGTGGCTTGCCGCACTGGTGCTTGTGTTTCTCTTCGGCGCGTACCTGCTCAGCACGGTCAACTATGGTGCCTTTGCGGTCAGCCTGACCGGCTACATCTGCTTCCTGCTGGCCATTGCCCATCAACCACCGAGTGAAGTGCTGCTGCACCGTGTGCTCGCTACAGTTGTTGGCTCCGGCGTTGCACTTGGCATCCACGCGGCCTTTGTAGCAGGACGAAAGGCACTCGGAATCGCCGCACCGGTGCTCAATTCACTGGAGAGCCGCTTCGGGACTACCCGGTAGGCCATCCAGTGAAT
>CAXUEW010000011.1:25707-28344 GCA_964250115.1 uncultured Terriglobus sp. | reverse complement strand
TGCCAGCGGCCTGAACGATGGCGACCGCGTGGTCAAAACTGGTGCGGGCTTTCTACGCGCTCCGGTGGGAGATTAGGCATGGCTGCGCTGGTACGCATGCTTCTGCGCCTTCGAGCGCTCATCCTTATACTGCTGGCGTGCATGCTGGTCGCAGGCACGTTCGGTGCGCTGCAACTGGATGTAGAGGCCTATCCTGACCCGTCCCCTCCCCTGGTGGAAATCATCACGCAAAATCCCGCCTGGTCGGCTGAGGAGATGGAGCAACAGGTCACCGCGCCGGTTGAGACCGCCATCTATGGCGTGCAGCATCTCGACGGCATCCGTTCGATTTCGATCTTTGGACTGTCCGATGTAAAGCTCTACTTCACCTTCACCAGTGACTACATCCGCGACCGGCAGGAGGTGCTGGATCGCTTGCAATTGATCCAACTGCCGAACGGACTGCAGCCGCAGCTTTCGCCTTGGTCTCCGATTGGCGAAATCTACCGCTACCAACTGACCGGACCGTATTCGATGAATGACCTTACGGCCACGCAGGACTGGCTTGTTCGCCGCGAGATGAAGCAGGTACCGGGCATCATTGACATCACCACCTTTGGTGGGCAGGTGAAGCAATACCAGATCGAAGCCGATCCGCAGAAGTTGTTGTCGTACGGCGTGACGCTGCCGCAGGTGCTGACAGCCGTGCAGAACTCGAATGCAAATGCAGGCGGCAACTACATTACCTTGGGCGAGCAGAGCGTGAACGTCCGCGCCATCGGCCAATTGCATACGGTCGCTGACATTCAGCAGGTAGTGGTTGCGCAGAAGAACGGCGTGCCCGTGCTTGTGGGCGATGTGGCGTCGGTTAAGGTAGGTTCCCAGCAAAGGCTTGGCAAAATCGGCCGCAATCACAATCCCGATATCGTCGAAGGCATCGTTCTGCTAAACAAGGACGAGCAGAGCATTCCCGCCCTGGAAGGTTTGAAGACAAAGATTCACCAGCTTAACCATGGCCTGATGCCTCCGGGGATGCGCATCGACACCATCAGTGACCGCACGGTGCTGATCGACCGCACGGAACACACGGTGAAGCACGTCATCATTACCGGCCTGGTCTTGGTGACGCTAATCCTGCTGCTGATGCTGGGCGATGTGCGCACGACAGTGATTGCAGCCTTCACGATTCCCTTTGCCGTGCTGTTCGCCTTCAGCTTGATGGTCCTTACAAACCATTCAGCGAACCTGATTTCCATAGGTGCCATCGACTTCGGCATCCTTGTCGACGCGTCCATCGTCGTGCTGGAAAATATCCATCGCAAGCTGTCCCGTAGGCTGGCGGAAGATGACCTTGCCACGCTCATCATCGAAGGAGTGCAGGAGGCATCGCGGCCGGTGCTCTTCTCCACCGCGATTATCCTGGTTGCGTTCATCCCACTGTTCACCATGCAGGGCGTGCCCGGCAAAATCTTTGCGCCCATGTCGGTGACGTACGGCTTTGCACTGATCGGCGCGTTGCTGTTTGCCTTGGTCTTTGCCCCCGTACTGGCGATGGTGCTGGCACCGAAGGGGCCGCCCACCGCCGCCCCAGCCGAGGGCGATGTGCATGCCGGTGAAGGTACGTGGCTCTCGAACTTCTTCCGAAAGCATTACAACCGGGCCTTCCTGTGGACGCTCCGGCACTCACGGGCGGTGTGGGCTGCTGCCATTCTGGGATTGATTGTGGGCGGCATCGTGTTCGTCTTCTTTGTCGGTGGTGAGTTCATGCCGCCTCTCGAAGAGGGCAACCTCTGGGTGCGGGCCACGCTGCCGCAGGACATTTCGTTTGCTGCAGCTGAAAAAGCGGCAGACCAGTTTCGCGGTGAGTTCACGAACTTTCCTGAGGTCAAGCAGGTCGTCTCGCAGATTGGCCGGCCTAACGACGGTACAGATGTCACGACGTTCAACAACCTTGAATTCCTCGTCGATTTGAAAGACGAGAGCGAATGGCCCAAGGCAGTGCGTGGCAACAAGGACAAGCTGATCGAGCAGATGCAGCATGAGTTCAGCAAATACCCCGGTGCGGTGCTCGGCTTCTCACAGCAAATCCAGGACAACGTGGAAGAGGCCATGAGCGGCGTCAAGGGCGAGAACTCACTCAAGATCTTCGGAGATGACCTTGCCGAGCTCTCGAAGCAAGCGCTGAATGTCCAGACCGTAATGGAGAAGGTGCCGGGTGTGCAGGATGTGGGCATCTTCAAGGTGGATGGTCAGCCTTCACTCGTCATCCAGGTGGATCGCGCCAAGGCTTCTCGCTACGGCATTGCGCCTGCCGATGTAAATGCCGCGATCCAGGCGGCAGTGGGCGGCGCGCCGGTGTCGCAGATGGTGGAAGGCGACCGGCGCTTCGACATTACCGTGCGCTATCCAGAGGCTTACCGCAACAACACCGACAGCGTCGGCTCCATCCTTCTGCCGACTGCAGATGGCAGCAGCATACCGCTCAGCCAGGTTGCGAACATCGGTGTCCGCCAAGGCAGCTTCCAGATTTACCGGGAGGCCGGCCGCCGCTACATTCCCATCAAGTTCAGCGTGCGTGGACGCGACCTTGCAGCAACCATCACAGACCTGCAGGCGCAGTTGACGCAGAAGATCACATTGCCGCACGGCTACACCTAC
>CAXUEW010000011.1:20250-25697 GCA_964250115.1 uncultured Terriglobus sp. | reverse complement strand
CGTGGGCGGGTGAGTTCGACTCGCTCAAGAAAGAGCAGAAGCGGCTGGCTGTCATCATCCCGATCAGCCTGCTGGCCGTTCTGATCCTGCTGTATACGCAGTTCAACACCTGGCTGGATGCTCTGATTGTGCTGTGCACGCTGCCCTTCGCTGCTGTTGGCGGCATCCTTGCCCTGCTGGTGACACATACCAGTTTCTCGATTTCAGCGGCGGTGGGTTTCACCTCGCTGACGGGCGTAGCCACCTTGGGTGCGGTGGTTTTTCTATCCGGCATACGCCGTGCGCAAAAGCATCACGGATGCATCGACGGGCTTCGAGAAGGATCGCTGGACGAGATGCGTCCCGTGCTGATGGCGTGCATGTCGGCGGGTCTGGGCTTGCTGCCGGCAGCCATCAACAACGGCATCGGCGCGCAGGCGCAGCAGCCCCTGGCACGTGTGGTGGTCGGCGGCATGATCACTACGGTGATGTCCATCCTGCTGCTGACACCGCTGATGGCAAGACGCCTGCCGAAGCATATGGAGGAGGAGACGGTCTAGTTGCGTTACGGCAGGGTCGGAGCCTGGCCATGTTAAGATCGAAGTGCGCGGAGAGATGGCAGAGTGGCCGATCGCGCACGCTTGGAAAGCGTGTATACCGCAAGGTATCCAGGGTTCGAATCCCTGTCTCTCCGCCATCCCCACTTGTGCTTTACGCGTCCCGGTAGCCTCGTTCACGCAGTTCGCGCACGGCTGGCTTATGGCCCTGTGCGGAAGCCAGCCGAATCCAATGCCGGGCTAGTACGTAGTCGTGGTCGACGCCGTGCCCCACGATGTAACACTGTCCAAGCTGGTACTGCGCTTCTGCGTGGCCCTGCTCCGCCGCTCTGCGGTACCAGGTGGCTGCCAAGGAAAAGGACTGCGGAACTCCCAGGCCAAGCGAGTAAAGCTCGCCCAGTTTTTGTTCAGCTTCAGCGAAGTGTTGCTGCGCGGCCAGGCCGTACCAATGAGCCGCATCGGTATCGCTGCGCAGGACGCCTTCTCCTTTGCGGTACATCAGTCCAAGATGAAACTGCGCCCAGGCGAGGCCTATCTGCGCCGCACGTTGGCACCAGAGAAATGCCTGCTCGAAGTCTCCGGCTGAGTAGCAGCGGAAGCTGACGTTTGCCTGTGCGTAGGCATGGCGTTGCTCTGCCGCCTTCAGCTCCCATAGCGCTGCTTCCTGAACATCTACCGGCACGCCTTCGCCTGCTTCCAGCATGGTGCTGAGCAGGTACTGCGACTCCGCATGCCCCTGGCTGGCAGCCAGGCGAAAGCTTGCAGCCGCTGCCGCAAAGTTACCGAGGCTGTATTCTCCAAGCGCCGCTTGGTAATGCGGGTTGGTTGCAGTTGCCGCGGCATCGCGGCGGCCACGAGCGACAAGACCCGACCGCATGGAACCGGGCGATAGCGCACTGCCGGTCCTGATGTGTTGCAGGCCTGCTTCCGCTTTATCTGCCATGGGCTGTGATCTGCCGGTCAATCAGTTGGAAACGGCGCTCGGCGTCAGCAATTTGTTCGCGCAAGGTGGCGCATAACTCCGCCAGGAGATCGCGATGCTCACGTGCAGCCGCTTGGAAGTCCGTGTGCAGATGCGCGATTTCACTGCTTATGAGCGCCTCCTGCTCACTGTCGGCTGAGGCCAGATCACGCCTGGCACGCTGTATCTGACGGTTCGCGCGAGCAAGCTCCGCCGCGCTTCCCTCGTCGTTTGCGAATGCCGATGCCTCGAGTTCATCCTCCAGCATGCGTTGCAGGGTTTCCGCGTCGCCTCTGCGATAGGCGCCATTCGCACGGGACATCAACAACGTGAAGTATTCTGCCTCGTCCTCATCCCGCGCGTAGTCAGGGTGAATGCGCTTGGCTACATCACGGAACAATGTCCTGAGACTCGCTGGTGGATCAAACTCAACAGCCTCAATGGCATGATCGGACGCAGCCTGGCGGCTATCTTCCGCGCGCTGTCGAGCCTCATGCGCTCGGCTCTGCGCAGCCTCCGAGTGATACAGGTCAACTTCACGCTCCGCGATGCGCGCTTCCAACAGATCGAGTTCCGCATAAAGCGCACCGGCTTCGCGAAAATAGCGGTCTTCAAACACCTTCAATTCTGCTCGGAGGCGGCTCAGCTCAGCCGTGCGCACAGCCAGTGCTACCCGAAGCGCTGCAAGCTCCTCACGCTTACGAATCAGGGCGTCATTTGCGGTCTGCTGGAGGATGATTTCGGCTGGCATGCGCTTCTGTGCGACGCCTCCAGTTTAGCCGAACAGGCTGCTTGGGCACTCAGTGCCCGTCTGCACGAATCTGCGCGAGCTTCACCTTCAGGCGCTTCACCACGTCAGGATGGTTGGTGGCAACATTTGTTATTTCATGTGGGTCGGTCGACAGATCGTACAGTTCCAGTTCTGCGATGGGATGCAGCGGTTCTGGATGCGCCAAGGTGTGATTTGGATCTTCCGAAGGGTACGTCCGCACCGGCCCTGCCGGCGGATGCGCTCCTGGTCGCTGGCTGCGGTCAATCAGCTTCCACTTGCCGTCTCGAATCGCCAGCACGGTCGCTTCCTCTACCAGCGTGCTCCGTCCTGTCCTGGAGCGGCCAAGCAGAGCCGGTAGAACGTTCAAGCTATCGGCTGCCTGGCCCACAGGAATGGTGACACCGGTCAGGGCAGCAACGCTCGCGGCAATATCTAACTGACCGACGAGAGCATCGGAAACGCCGGGCTTCACAGTTCCCTTCCAGCGAATAAGAAAGGGTACACGTGTGCCACCTTCGAAGATGGTGTACTTGCCACCGCGGAACGGTCCAGCCGGCCTGTGATTGCCGATCTGCCGGTCCGAGCCGTCGTCATACCCGTCGTTCACCACCGGCCCGTTGTCTGACGTGAGCAACACCAGCGTGTTCTCGTCCAGGCCGAGGCGTTTGAGCGTGTCCAGCAGGCGGCCTACGCTCCAGTCCAGTTGGTCGATGACGTCGCAGCGCACACCGCAGGTCTCATGGCCCGCAAACTGGTTCCCAGGGGCGCGCGGCACGTGGATGTCGCTGGGCGTGAAGTACAGCAGGAATGGCTCACGCTGATGCCGATCAATGTAGTCAACCGCCTTTTGCGTGAAGGTGGCCGCCATCTCTTCATCTTTCCATCGTGCAGACTTGCCGCCGGTCATGAAGCCGATGCGGCTGATGCCATCCACAATGGTGCCGTCGTGGCCTTCGCTCAACTTCATCTTCAGCAGTTCAGGGTCTTCCTTGCCGGTCGGTTCGTTGCCAATCTTGGCTCCGTACGAAACCTTGATCGGGTCCTTCGGATCAAGGTTCACTACGCGATGATCGTGTATGTACACCGTGGGAACCCGGTCTGCGGTGGCGGCAAAGAAAAAGGCCTCGTCGAATCCAAGTTCACATGGTCCAGGCTTGATCTCACCGTTCCAGTCGATCGTGCCGTTGCCCAGACCGATGTGCCACTTACCCACCAGGCCTGTCGCGTAACCGGCGGACTTCAGCACGGTTGCTATCGTGGTCTGCCCCGGCTCGATTAGCGATCTGGCATCGCCCGGCAGGATTTGAACACCATCCTTTCGCCAGGCATAAAGACCGGTCATCATGGCATAGCGCGATGGCGTACACGTTGCCGCACCGGAGTGGGCATCGGTAAATCGAAGCCCGTCTGCAGCGAGCGAATCAATATTCGGAGTGCGCACACTTGTTGCGCCGTAACAGGAGAGGTCGCCGTATCCTAGGTCGTCTGCCAGGATGACAACGATGTTCGGCTTCCGCGCTGGAGAGATAAAGGAAGATGCCGCTCGCATGCATTGGTCGCCGACAACAAGCGCGCCTGCCCACAACACGAAGGAACGGCGACTCAGATCTCTGCTGGTTTGATGCTTCACGGAAGCCAACCTTCCACTAGAGCTGTAGACGACGCTCGGCTTGGGCGACTAACGGCTGGTAGGCGGCTGCCCAAGCAAGACCCAGCGCCGGCCAAGGTAAAGACGAATGCTCGAAGCTGCAGGCTGCAGCAATTGCAGAGGGCGCGGTCGGGTTATCTGATCGTCCTGATGCGTCTCCCCCTCTGCAACCGTGCGGCCGCCGATATCCATCACGATATAGCCTTCACCCACAAAGCCCGCACCGTAGGCGCCTGCCGGCAGCAGCTTGTCGCCGACCAGCAGGGATTTATCAGTCAGCAGATACATCTGGTACGTTTCCCTCAAATTGCTGGCATAACCACTGTTGTCGACAAGCCCCGCAAAGACCAGGCTGTCGTCCGCAAAGCGCGCGGCAGAAGCATTCCTCAACTGCACAGGAGCAGTCTTTCCACGGAAGTAAACTGAGGGGGGGAAAGTGCTTTCGACCTCCTGAGCGGGCAGCACACGAATTGCCTTCGCGCTTTGCTGCCCGGCCTGAGCGAACGCCGAGCGCGAAGCCATGCCGGACACGCAGAGCATCATTGCTAAGCCCATGATGCATACGCGGCAAAAACTCGCGCTTACAGTTTGCCGAAACAGGAAACCAGTCTGCGTCGGCGGTGCTTGGATCATGGCTTATGGCTCCTTCGGTGTAACGCGAAACACGCCGCCGGTTGTGGAATCTTCAAGCAGCCACATCGCTCCATCAGGCGCAAATTCCACATCCCGGATGCGATGTTTCACATCCCAGCGCTCTGCGGTCTTCGCTCCACCCTTGCCGTCGAACTCGATGCGGATGAGCACTTTGCTCGCGAGTCCTCCAACGAAGGCCGAGCCCTTCCACTGTGGAAACATGGAACCTTTGTAGAAGGCGAGATTGCCCGGTGCGATGATCGGGGTCCAGTAGATGACCGGCTTGATCAGATCAGGCCGGGTGTCGGGGCTGGGGATCGGCGTTCCGTTGTAATTCGTTGAGTAGGAGGCAAGGGGCCAACCATAGTTTCCGCCACGCTGAATCAGGTTCAGCTCGTCGCCGCCTTTTGGTCCATGCTCAGCCTCCCATAGCCGCCCGTCGGGTCCGAATGCCAATCCGTAGGGTGTCCGGTGCCCACTGCTCCAGGTTTCTGCCGGTGTCAGGTTTGGCCCAGGGAAGGTATACGTCTTTACGGTCGGTGCCGTCTTCGCATGTTCCGTGTCCTCCGGCGGGTCGATCACGGCCACTGTTTGGGATCCCTTCTTGCCAGTCTTGGGATTGCCTCGCGCCGGCTTGCCATCCAATGTCAGGTGGAGGATCTTGCCAAGGGGTTGATCAGGATCCTGCGCAGGGGTCATGCGTTGCCGTTCACCCACGGTTAGAAACAAGGAACGCCCATCCGGAGCGAAAGCGATCTGGCCGCCAAACTGACCGCCTTTACCACGCTCACCATCACGCCAAATGACCTGAAGCCCTTCCAGCGCGGCGGAGTCCTGCCCCACGTTCAAGCGCGCACGAGCTAAAGCCAGGCTGGAGCCATCGTCGCCGGGCTCGGA
>CAXUEW010000011.1:0-20240 GCA_964250115.1 uncultured Terriglobus sp. | reverse complement strand
AAGCGCCAGGCTCGAGGTGCGCACGTCTTCGCCGGGCTCGGAATAGGTCAGGTAAACACTGTGGTCCTTGCTGTACTGCGGCGAAAGGAACACGCCCAGCATACCGCCCTGTCCCTTGTAAAGAACCGGCGGCACATTGGAGACAGCGGTCTTACTTCCCTCCTGCGTAAGGAGCCAAAGACCGCCAACTTTTTCTGTGATCAACATGCGCCCGTCCGGCAGAAAAGCGATGCGCCACGGCAGGTTCAGGGTCGCCACTTGTTTCATCGTGAAGGGTTCGCTGCCCTCTGGCTTTTGCTCACCTGCGTTGATCTGCGCCGTCAACTGTGTTCCGGCCAGCATGAACAGGCCTATCACTGCAACCTTCATTTTTTCTTCCTCTCGATCACAGCCTGGGCAAAGACAT
Source organism: uncultured Terriglobus sp. (assembly GCA_964250115.1). Taxonomy (GTDB): domain Bacteria; phylum Acidobacteriota; class Terriglobia; order Terriglobales; family Acidobacteriaceae; genus Terriglobus. Next base: position 19,834 of record CAXUEW010000011.1, on the reverse strand, counting down.
CCCTGCCTGCATTCCTTGCGATGACCGTCTCCCCATGCTTAAAGCTTCAATCACCGAACGATACCATCCTGACACAGCGTCGCTCAACGCGGCTGCACACATCCGCCGCTGCGCCCAGGCAATTGTGTGGGAATCTCATTGGCGGAGTATCAGCCCGGTAGTTCCTTCGCCTACACAAAGACACCTCAAAGGCATTCGGCTGTGCGATGTTATAGAGGCTTCTAAAACATCAGACACGCCCGGGTAAGGGGCTTGGCAGGCCACCGCCTCGGAAACAACACCGTTGATTCTGTTCTCAAGGATTGCTCGTCATGAAAGCTGTCATCCTGTGCGGGGGTAAAGGGACCCGCTACTACCCTTTTACCGAGTACCTTCCGAAGGTCATGATGCCTATTCAAGGTTCGCCGATCATCGTTCATCTTATGAAGATCTTTGCGCGCCAGGGCTTTACTGACTTCATTCTTGCCGCAGGTCACCGCAAAGAGATGCTTTTTGATTATTTCGAAGGCCGGAACACTGACTGGAACATCAAGATTGTGGACACGGGTGAAGACACTGACACCGGCGAGCGAATCAGGCGATGCGCCGATTTTGCGGGAGATCGTTTTCTCGCGACCTACGGAGATGGTCTGGGCGACGTGAACCTGGCTGCCCTTCTTCATGAGCACGAGCAATCGGGTGCGGAAGCGACTTTGACCACTGTGCAACTGCGCTCTCAGTACGGCCTTGTGGAGTTCGATGAAAGCGGCCTTGTCACACAGTTTCACGAGAAGCCAGTCATCCCGAATTATTGGATCAACGCTGGTTTCTTCGTCTTCGAGAAGAGCGCTTTCACTCATAGCAGTGGTCAGAACCTTGAGAGCGACGTGCTGACGGGTCTTTCGAAACAAAGCAAGCTGCACGTGTATCGTCACCGTGGCTTCTGGAAGTCGATGGATACCAGCAAGGATCAGCAGGAGTTGGAAAAACTGTGCACGGGCGGCATAGCTCCCTGGATTATGGAGTAGAGCTTTCGGAGACGTACGTCATGCATGAAGCAGAAGCAAAGTCGTTCTGGAAAAAGCGCAGGGTGCTCGTCACAGGCGCAACCGGCCTGCTTGGAAGCGCAATGGTCGCTTCGCTGGTGGAGCACGAAGCTGAAGTGACAGCATTGATTAGGGACCATGTTCCTCAAAGCAGGTTATGGTCATCCGGGCTGAATCAGCAGATTACCTGCGTTTACGGTTCGCTGACCGATCCACACCTTCTTACACGCGTGTTCGCGGAACATGAGATTGCCACTGTATTTCACTTCGCTGCGCAAACTCTTGTGGGTGTGGCAAAGCTGGATCCAGTTGGAACACTGGAAGCGAACGTACGTGGGACGTGGTTGCTGCTGGAAGCTGCACGGCAGACAAAGGTTCAGCAGGTTCTCGTGGCTTCATCTGACAAGGCTTACGGGTCGTCCGATAAGCTACCCTACATTGAGACCTACCCTCTTCAGGGCAGGTATCCGTACGACGTTTCTAAAAGCTGCACCGATTTGATCTCAACCATGTATGCCACCACATTCGGTCTTCCCGTCTGCATCGGTCGATGCGGGAATTTATTCGGAGGCGGAGATCTGAACTTCAGCCGCCTTATTCCGGGTGTGATCCAGGCGACCCTCAATAACGAACCATTTCTCATCCGAAGCGACGGGCAGTACATCCGAGACTTTCTCTACGTGGAAGACGCGGTGGATGCGTACCTGTGTCTGGCTGAAGCGTTGGAGCGAACGCCAGAGCTTCGAGGCGAGGCGTTCAACTTTGGACTGGAACTGCGCCCCACCATGTTGGACCTCGTTCGGATCGTCACCGGGTTGATGGACCGCCAAGATCTGGAACCAGTGATTCAGAACATTGCGTCTGCAGAGATTCGTGAACAATACCTTGATGCCGGCAAGGCCAGGCGCTTGCTCTCCTGGTCACCAAGGTTTGGATTGGAAGAAGGTCTGAAGAAGACGATCGCCTGGTATGAGCAGGCGCTGGATCAGCGTTTCCCCGGCCGGGTGAGTACAAACCGGTGAAAGTGTTCATTGACATAATCCTGGCTGTAAATCCGCGCCTTGATGAAGGAGAAGCGGCCCGCAAGAAAGCCGCAATTCGTTTGATCTTGACGCTGCACAAAGGCACGAGTGCTGTACCCTTGCGGAACACTCCAAAACCAAAGTGTCCTCGAACACAGGGAACTCATGCGCGTGCTCTATAAGAATCCACAGTCAAACTACGTGACTCGCGTGGGATTGCCCCTCGCGTGCTTATCCCTCCTTGCTGTGGGGGGCTGCGGGTCCGGCTTGAGAAGTTCCAGCTCTGCCGGCAGTCTCGCGTCGCCCTTGGCCGTCTCAGCTGCTCCCAAGTTGGGCTACGCCTGGAACCAGAAAGACAAGACACTGCGGCCCATCGTGGGCGTTCCGGGTGCGGCACAGTTCGGCGAGAGTGTGACATCGGCAGGTACTTACGAGCAGGGTGCAGCGGATCCCACGGGATCTTTTGCCGTTTTGCTTGGCGACTCACAAAGCATCTACACCATGTCGCTACCAAGCGGTGCACCGGTTCTGCTGTCTGCCAAAGCGGCAGCGACATCGCAAATCATCTTTTCCCCGCAGGGCACATGGGCCTTCGTCTTCCCGAAGGGCGGCACAGAGGGACAGTTGCTTACCCAGCTTTCCGGGACATCGCAAAGCCGCTCGATCGCCTTTACCGCTCCCCTGGCAGACGCGGTCGTCAGTGACGCGGGCACGGTCGCGGCTGCTCAACAAGCTTCCAGCGGCGTCGCCGTGCAGGTTACTGCAACGTCAGGTACGACTGTTTCCATGCCAGCGCTCAAGGGCTTGGGTGGTATGTCTTTCATCGCGGGAACAGAGGACCTGCTGCTTGCAGACGCAGGGGCAAACAGTCTTCTCCGCGTCCGGTCAGCGTCGACCAGTCCAGCATCATCGGTCTTAGCAACGGCAGGATTATTGAAGTCGCCTGTTTCCATTGCAACATCGCGCACGGCACGTTGGGCGGTGATCGCAAATGGAGGGGATGCGAGCGTGGTCCGTGTCGATCTCAGCGGCAGCACCGCGGCTCAGCGCACAGTTTGCGCCTGCCAGCCGTCGCTGGTCAGTCAGCTTTCGGGTGACGGTGCCTTTCGACTGACAGCCCTGCAGGACGGTCCCGTGTGGATCGGCGACGCATCAAAACCTGCCTTTCCGGTCTTATTCATTCCCTCGCTCCCAGGTCAGGCCAAGGTAACAACACCATGACATCATCCGGGTTCCCGCCAGGGCAGAAGCGCTGGCTAAGCAAGGCAATTTCACACTCGCTTCTTCTGAGACTTCTGGCCTCGTGTGCGATGCTCGTCGCGACAACGGTCGCAGGGCAGTCATCCGCAACGACGGGTTCGGCACCCCGAGCCATCATGATTTCGATCCTGGAGGGTGAGGGCGAACTGAACGATGTGCGGGCGCGTACAGCGCGCGAACCCATCGTGCAGGTGGAAGATGAGAACCACAAGCCCATTGCAGGTGCGTTGGTGCTCTTCTCCATACCCTCGGGAGGACCTTCCGGTGCCACCTTTTCAGGCCTTTCCAGCTTGACGGTGCGGACCGGGGCTGACGGTAGAGCTGTAGGCCGTGGCTTCCGGATCACCCGGCAGACTGGAAGCTTTCAGATCAAGGTCGTCGCAACCGTAGCAGCTTTGCAGGCTGAAATCTTCATCCATCAGACTAACTTTTCGAAAGGCGGCAAGTTCACACGCTTGCGCAAGTATTCTCAAGACCACCCTACTCTTACGACGACGACAATAGGCCTTGCGGCAGTCGCTGCCGTTGCTACTGTAATCGTTCTGAACGCGAACCCGGCGGCCACTCAGATTACTGCGGGTACCGGCGTAGTTGGCCGCTGACGTCCGGCTTGAAGATTTGGAGCCGATCGTTGCCTCTTACGATCACAGTTAGGAAGGCCGAGTTGTTACCTCCTTCGCTGCAAGAAAGGTTTGTATGACGCCGCCCCTCATCCTGAAAGTTCTGCAGTCAGGTGTGTGGAAGGAGTTTCGCCTTACCGGACCATTTCGCATCGGCCGTGGCGAGGATTGCGAAGTCAGCCTGCAGGACCAGTTCGTCAGCCGTGTCCACGCAAAGGGCTACTACGAAGAGGGTCAGTGGTGGCTCGAAGACCTGAATAGCAGCAATGGGCTCATCGTGCAGGGTGAACGCGTCGCAAAGGTTCCCCTGACGGACGGAAGTGTCGCTCGGCTTGGTGTGCGCGGATTGGACCTGTCATTCACCCTAGAGCCAGCAGCTTTCCCTCAACCTGCTGCGATTTCGCCGCCAGCGCCAGTCGTAGTTCTACCAACGCCGCCACCCCTGCATTCTGAACCAAACGCAAAGGCTGCCGTTGAAGTAAAAGCGGTTACCGGCAACCCAAATGTCGAGAAGTACTTCGGCAAGCTGAAGGAGGGTGATACAGCAGGCGAGCACACGATGTTTATCCGCACAGCTTTTGCGAACGTGCAGCGCAAGCAGAAGCGAAAGTTTGGCGGTGTGATTGTCTCTCTGGTCGTACTCACGCTGATTGTGGCCGGCTTTGGTTATCGCCAGTACGTCAAGGCAAGTCATCAGCGTCAGATTGCGGAGCAAATGTTTTACGCAATCAAGGGGCTTGATCTGGAGATTGCCAGTCTGCAGGATGCCGTAAACTCTTCCGGCAACCAGCAGTCACGTGCCCAACTGCGCGCGATTGAAGACCGGCGAGTGCAGATGGAAGACAGCTACAACAGCTTCCTGGCCAGTCTGCACATCTACGACGCGAACATGAAGGAAGAGGACCGGCTTATCCTGCGCGTCGCCCGCATCTTTGGCGAGTGCGAGGTGGACATGCCGAAGGACTTTAAAGCCGAGGTCGAGCGATACATTAAGTACTGGCAGTCCTCCACGCGCTACGCCAGCAACATCCGAACCGCCACGCAGAATGGTTATGTCGACCACATCGCCAAGGAGATGATGAGGCAGAACCTGCCGCCGCAGTACTTCTACCTTGCCATGCAGGAAAGCGATTTCAAGCCTGATGTCAGCGGGCCCGTGACCAGTGTTGGCATCCCGAAAGGCATGTGGCAGTTCATGCCAGCCACGGCAGTTAAATACGGTTTGCGCCTCGGTCCACTCGTCGATGAGCAAAGGCCAGATGTCATGGATGACCGTACCCACTACGATCGCGAAACGGTAGCCGCAAGCAAGTACCTGAAAGATCTCTACGGTAAGGATGCTGCGGCATCCGGACTGCTGGTGATGGCCTGCTACAACTGGGGTCAGCCGCAGGTGCTGCGGCTGGTACGCAGTATGCCACCCAATCCCCGGGACCGTAACTTCTGGAAGCTGATGCAACAGCATCGCGACCAGGTCCCTAAAGAAACATACGACTACGTTTTCCGAATCGTTGCTGCGGCAGTCATCGGTGAGAACCCACGGTTGTTCGGGTTCAACTTCGACAATCCGCTCGCCAAGTCATGACGAGCATCTGGTACAAGTTGCGCTATGCCTCGATTAGGAGGCAGGTCACGTTGTCCTGTGCTCCTGAATGCTTGACCGCTTCGATCAGGGTGGCGCAACCTTGCGCAATGTCCGGGAAGTCATGCACGATCTGACCGATTTGGGCATCCGTAAGGTGCTTCATCAGACCGTCTGAAGCGAGCAAGAGCCGGTCACCGGGCATGAGCTGCGCGGCATATAGGTCCGGCTTTACCTCAGGCTCTACGCCAATGGCACGCGTAATGATGTTGAAGCTGGGATCATTCGGGTGGGGCGGATTCGCTGGGTTCATCATGGCCTGTTCCACCCCTAGTGAGTGGTCCCGCGTGATTGCCGTGCAGTTCCCGTCGCGAAGCAGGTACGCTCGGCTGTCTCCCACGTTGGCAATAATCGCATTTGGCCCATCCAGGCACAGTGCGACCAGCGTAGCGCCCATGCCTGCGTATCGTGCGTCCTGCTTCGATTGCTGGTACACGGCTGTGTTCGCCTTCAGCACCGCGTAGTAAAGCAGGTGCTGGACGGGACTGCGCCTGGTTGCTTCCCCTGCCAGCATGTCACGAAATTCGGACAGAGTCACAGTGACGGCAACGTGGCTTGCAATCTCGCCGGCAGCGCTGCCTCCCATGCCGTCGGATACGACATAGATGCCGCAGCTTTCGTCGTAGCCGAAACTGTCCTCATTGTTTGAGCGCCTGCAACCGATGTCAGAAAGTGCCGCGACACGGACCATGTACCCGCAATCCCTGCTTCGTTTTTGATGTCGAGCGCTATGCCGCCAGTTCGCGATCCAAACGCATGAAGAGAGCTGACGGCAACTGTAGTCGAGGGTAGCAGATGAGCCGTATGATCAGCGCACAGATTACGGAAAAGTGGATGCCATGCAGGCGGAAAGAGTCTTAGAATCGTGGTGACGTTTCTCTGTCAGGTTTGGCGCCCGCGTTCTTTGAGAAGCCGAGAACCTGACAGAATGATTACAGGAGCCTGCCTTGTTGATGTTGCGCTGGACGGTTTACTTCAGTCTCCTCTTTGCGGCTCTTACTGCCGACGCGCAACAGGCGAATTCGCCTGGAGCGGGCGGCCTCGTCATCCGGCTGGAACAGTTACGTAATGACAAGGTCATTCCCGTGCGACCGGAACACGTGTTTGCGAAAGACGATGTGCTTCGCTTTCGCTTAAAGAGCACGACGGATGGTTTTGTGTACGTCGTGGACCATGCCACATCAGGCGAGTACATGGTCTTGTTCCCCTCAGGCGTAACCTCCGCCAGCAACGATGTGCATGGCGATACAGAGTTCTACGTCCCAACGCCGGACGATGGGTGGTTCCAGGTGGGAGGCGACCCCGGCTTCGATACCATTTACTTCCTTCTCAGCCCTGTCAAGCTTGCTGTATCGACCGCGCCATTGAAGCCGAAGGCAACCGAGAAGCTGCCGCCGTCCATGCTGCCGCGTTGCAATGACACTATCTTCCAGGCACGCGGCGAATGCATCGACGAGTCCGCGGGCCCCTCAGTGCTGCCCCGTGGCGCTGCTCTCCCACCGCAGATTTCAACAGCCGCACCGAATGCGAGCCGTGACCTGGTGCTGGTCAATGATCAGGATGGCAACGTCAAAGTGACCAAGACAAGCGACGGACCCGCTGTGTACGTGTTCCGCATAGCTCATAAGTGAGACTTACCATGGCTGATCCATTCTTTTACAGACTTGCTCGTGTGATCCTTCTTGTGTTCTGGCTGCCATGTCTGTTGCATGGACAGCAGCCGCCGAAGGATGCTCCCTCCGATCAGAGTCAACGCGACCTGAAGACGATCAAGCCGGGCGGCGCGGCCGCAAACAGTGGTGATCTGGGTCCGGTTACGATTCCGCGGAGCTACGCGCTTGTGGTTGGCATTTCGCATTACGCGAATCTGCCGCAGTCGGCGCAGTTGCACTACCCCGGACGCGATGCAGAAGAGATGTACACGACCCTGATCAGCCCGGAGGGTGGCCAATTTCCACCGGAAAATGTGCATCGGCTGATTGATCGCGAAGCGAGCCTGTCGAACATCAAGAAGGAACTCGAGCAGTGGCTCCCCTCAGTTACCAAGCCGGACGATCGTGTACTGATCTACTTCGCCGGTCACGGCTTTGTCGCTGGCGGCAAGGGTTACATCGCACCCTATGACATCGACCTGCACAACGTGGCGAACACGGCGTACTCCATGGATCAGCTGGGCCAGGTAATCGGCTCTCAGATCAAGGGCAAGTGGAAGGTGCTGCTGACCGACTCATGCCACTCGGGTGCAATTACTCCGGAAGCCGATCGCGCAGAACTGAACAAAACCCTTCTTGACCTTCGGACTTCCCTCTTCTCACTGACCGCTAGCCGTGATCGCGAATCAAGCTATGAAAGTGCCGAGTATGGCGGCGGCCACGGCATTTTCACTTACTACGTTGTGCAAGGCATGAATGGAGCTGCAGACACCAACGGTGACGGCGTGGTCAGCGCGGACGAGCTTGCGGAATACGTCCATAGCAACGTCCGTCAAGCAACGAAGGCCGCACAGAATCCCACGTCGGAACGCGGCAGCTTTGACCCGAACATGGTGCTTGCCTTCAACCCCACCCTGCGCAAGGCGGCTGCTTTGCCAAAGCCGCAGTTCGGCAGCCTTGTCATCGAATCGAACATGGACGACACCGAAGTCTGGGTCGACGGCAAGAGCGTCGGAACGGTGAAGAAAGGTTTGTCCCTGAAGCTGCCTGGCATTGCACCCGGATCGCACACGATCAAAGGAGTGCACCTGGGCTATGAGCCAGACGGTCCGCGCGAACAGCAGGTTTACCCGGGTCAGGCGACAACCATCAGCCTGCATATTCTGATTGCGCGTAACCGGAACAAGGCGGCTGTCGAACTCCTGGATCAGGGCATCGTTGCGTATAAGAATGGCTACGAAGCGAATTACCGCAAGGCTGCGGACGACTTTCGAAAAGCAATCGTGATTGATCCACAATACAGCGCACCCTACGTTTACCTTGGTCGGGTTCAGCATGCGCTGTTCCAGGACAACGAAGCGCTTGCTTCCTTCCGCAAGGCCATCGAGATCGACCCTGACTATTTGGAGGCACGTACCAGCTACGCGGCGGCGTTGCTCGATCAGGCTGACCTTGACGAAGCAACCAGGCAGCTCGACTTTGTTACGCGGCGTAATGGCGAGAACGGAGTGGCCTGGTATCTGCTTTCGCAGGCGTATGCACGCAAGGCTGCCTTCGCTCAATGCAGAGATGCGGCAAACAAGGCCGTAACCTTCACACCGAACAACGGTGAAGCGCATTTCTGGCTCGCGGAGTGCCAGCGCAAGCTGAACCAACCCATTGAGGCGGAGAAGGAATACACACGGTACCTGGAACTTACCAACTTCGACTCAGGCACCGTAGGCAAGCTGAACTACTACCTGGTCGGCTACCTGATCGGCGCGGGCAAGAAGACACGTGCGGCCCAGGCAGACATCTGGAAGGAACAGCGCGGCTCTGCCCACCTTGGACTTTGTGAATGTGAGGACATGCAGAAGCACTACGCTTCCGCGCTTCCTCTCTGCCAGAAAGCCCTGGTCTATATGCCGAACGACATGCTGGCGCACTACCGCATCGCGATGATCTACGTCGAGCAATCGAACGAGAAATCATCCCCAGCACTGCTGAGCGCGGCACGCACACACTTCCAGCAAGTAGTTGCAACCAACCCCGACACGGAACAGGCGACACGTGCGCGCACCTACATCAGCCGTATCGATACGGCACTAGCCGAAGTTCACTAAGACTACTGGTGATTCAGCGTAATCCGCGTCACGATCTCATGAGCGGGCGACTGGGCATCCTGCTTTGCGACGACGTAGACAGCCTTCTCTCCAGTCGCGCTGGTTTTGGCTGTCTCTTCCACCTTCTGCTCTGTGACCAGGGTCAGGTCGCGGCTGGCGAACCGTTGCACCAGAGCATCCGGGATGTGATTCGATGCCTCAAGTAATTGTCCGGCATCCGGGGTCCGGGACGGTGTTGAAGCTGGATTCGGGGAGTTCTTCAAACGATCCACAGCGCCACCGAGATCTGCGATAGGCTCTGTGCTCAGAATGACGAAGAGTTTCTCGGTCCCAGGTCGATTGTCGAAACGGAACTTTTGCGGATCACCCGGAATCTGGTAGGGAGTCCCGGCCTCAACACGATTCGAACCAGAGCGCTTGTCCGGGAAAATTGGCGACCAGCTACCGGACGAGCCTTGCTGAATGACATAAAGGTAACCCGGCTCGTTGCTCATGATGCTGAGCCGAAGTGAGTCACCCTCGTGGAAAGTCTCATCTGCAAGGGTCTCGACGAATGAGCCATCGGGCTGCTGCTTCAGGATGGAGTAGCGCAGGCCAAGCTGCTGTGTCTTCAGGTTGGTGCGGACAAGGTGCGGCTGTTCACCATAGCCGTTCATCGCGACAAGCTGGGCCGTAGCGCGGGGATCACGAGTGCGGGGTCCTGCGCTGCCAGCGGGCTTCTGAGGCGGCGTTGCAGGGCGCGTGCTGCGTCCTGCCTTTGAAGCCGGGTTGCTGGCCACTGACACCAGATCGCTGGCCGACCAGAACGCATCCCGTGGCGTCAACTGCTGCGCCGGCAAAGCGGTGGCGATGCTGCAAGCGGCAAGAACGAGCGAAAGCCTGATAGTAGACATGAAACCTCCGTGTACTTCGTCCCCTAAGGAGCGCTTACACTCTTCACGCATCGAAATCCAATGAAGGAAGAGTGTTGATCCGGCGGAAAACCCCGCCGCAAATATACGCTAAATCCCCGACTGCCTCCGGGCGAAAAGCTACCGCCTTTGATCCGGGGCCAGACATGGCTGAAGTTCGCAATGTGCAACGTGCGCTCCATGTCGGCCAGTTCCGCCGCTCCGGGTTCATACGTCGAACTCGTCCACTCCCAAACGTTCCCTGCCATGTTGTACGCGCCAGATGGACTGCGGCGATCAGGGAATGAATCCACGGGCTGCAGCTGCGTGGGAACACCAGTAGTCCAGGGCTGCGTACCCCACGGGAACGGGCGCCCATCCATACCACGAGCAGCCTTCTCCCATTCCTGTTCGGTAGGCAGCCGCCTTCCGGCCCATGCAGCATACTCTGCCGCATCCGTTTGCGAGACCATGGTGATAGGTGTGTTCGGGTCGGCTGTCTGTGAACCTTCCGGAAGAGCCTTGCCGGTTGCAGCGGCGAAGCGACGATACTCCGCAACTGAGACCTCGGTCGCATCGACATAAAACGCGGGCAGACTAAGGGTCTGTTCAGGATTCGGCGAATCCGCAGCGTTCGATCCGTAGATGAAGTTGCCTGCGGGAACCAGCAGCATCTTGCCATGCTCGTCTGTAAGCTCGGGCGCGGTCGCTCCTACGGCTGCAATTGAAGCAGCGGGTGCTTTCGCGGTGTCCTTGGAACGCAGGACAAAGATCAACGCCACGACCGCAAGCGCAAGCACCGTCGCTGATGCCAGACCGATCCATAGCAGCTTGCCTTGCGATGTGGAGGCTTCGCGCGCAACGGTCGCGTTCGGTATGGAAGTCCTTTCTTTTTCAGGAGAACTCTTCCCTTGATCGGCTGCCGTAACGCCCACACGAGTCTCTGAAACACAGCCGCCGGGCGTAGGTGCCTCATTGATTTTCTCTGCGAGCGACGCATCCACCTGGGGCCGCAGCGAGGACGGTCCGGAACTCGCGCCGTTCGCATGGAGATCGTTCAGCAGTTCCTGTGCGCTGTTGTAGCGTTCCGTGCGGTCTTTGCGCAGCAGCTTCTGGATAATCTGGTCACACATCGGCGGCAGCGATGCGTCGTAGGAAAGCACCGACGGAGGCGGCGTCGAAAGATGTGCGATCTGAATGGCCGTAGCCGAATCATTCTCGAACGGGCGGCGAGCCGTTAGCAGCTCAAAGAACACCACACCCAGTGAATAGAGGTCGCTCCGGATGTCACAGCCTTCGCCGCGAATCTGCTCGGGACTCATGTAGAACGGCGTACCCAGTGCTTCACCGGGCCGGGTCAGGCCATCAGCGACATCGGTGATCTTGGAGATGCCAAAGTCCAGAATCTTGATGCGGCCGGCGGTGTCCAGGTGGATGTTTGCCGGCTTCAAGTCACGGTGTACCACCCGGCGCGCCTCAGCCCAGGAGAGCGCCTCTGCCGTTTGTGCAATGACACCGGCCGCGGCGGAAGGGCTCAGCTTCCCTTCCCTGCGGATGTAGCTGGATAAATCCTCACCGCAAACGAACTGCATCACCAAATAGTGCAGGCCGTGGCCTTCTCCGATGTCAAAGATGGGAACAATGTTGGGATGACCCGACAGAGAGGCCGCAGTGGTGGCCTCCTGCTTGAAGCGGGCAACAATATTTGGATCCTGTGCCAGGTGGTCGGCCAGTATCTTTACGGCGAATAATCCGCCGTGGAGCCGGTGACGCGCCAGCAACACCTGGGCCATGCCTCCGCCGCCTACCCGGCACAGGACGTGATACTTGTCTCCAAGAACTGCTTCGATGTCGGCCTGTTGTTGCTCTGCTCGCGTCATGAAAGAAGTTCTGTCCTGGTGTTGCAATGGCTGCTGATCGTTGTTCTACATAACATGTCCGCTCTTCCGAACCAAAACACTTATGCGAAGCTGGCGCAATCTATTCTGCGTGATGATACCAAGCACCGTATGTTTGATTAAGTTCAGCATCTCGGCAATGACTGAAGCTAAGTCGATGCTCCTCTGCACTGTATCGATCAATTCTATTTGCGGGGATCGTCACCAGGCCAGGTGGGGGCCGTGGGGGCCGTAGGGGCCGTAGGAGCCGTAGGAGCCTGCAGCGTGGCTGGCGAGCCCTGCAGCGCGGCACCGCCGCTGTTGATATTAACCATGATCCCCGATATGTCGATACCGGCAGGGCCGATCGCAATGAACCCACCCGGGCCGGACAGGCAAACACCCATGCCGCCTTCAATGACCACCTTCATGCCGCCTTTGATGTGCACTTCCTGCCCGGAATCAATGACATACACCATGCCAGCCTTGCTGTAGTGATTCTGGCCGACATCGAGTGAATAAGTCGATCCAATTTTTTCATTCAATGCCGCACCGACATTAATGTGGGCGTTCGATCCGGTCGAGAAGAAGTGATTCCCGCCGATCTTCTCACTAGCGTCGCCGCCGATATCCTCACTCTGCTTGCCGGTGACCTTTACGTGGGTATCCCCGCCTACCTCTTCCATGCGGTCCTTTGTCACCTTGCTGTGACTGGCACCGGTGATCTCGTCGTAATGATCGCCCTTGATGGTGACGTGATGGTCCTTGTCGATCTGGTTATGCCAGTCGTTCTCGACGTGGATGTCGAGATCCTTCTCCGCATTGATGAAGATTTGCTCAGACCCCTTCAGATCATCGAAGCGGAGCTCGTTTGCGTTCGCCGCAGCGCCGTTCTTGGACGATTGGGTCAGGATGCCGGAGCGGGTGTACTGCGCCGCGGGATCGTAATGCGGCATGTTTGTCCCGTTGTAGAGAGACCCGACGACTATGGGCGAGTCCGGGTCACCATCGATGAAGTCAATCAGGACTTCGTCATTGATGCGAGGCCAGAAATACGTACCCCAGCCCTTGCCTGCCCACTGCTGAGCTACCCGCAATAAGGTGTTATCGGTGGTGTTCGGCTTGCGCGTTCGATCCCACCAGAATTGCACGCAGACCCGCCCGTATTTGTCCAGATAGGAATCGTCGCCGGAAGGCGTCACCACCTTGCCCGTCACGACACCCTGCACTCTTGGCTTGTGGAAGATTCTCGAGGTGCGATACACCACGCTGGAGGGCTGCGCGTCAAAGCGATTTGAGTACGCAGGGCCAGCCGCCGACTTTTCCGCGCGGTAGCTGGGCCGCTGTTCTCCGCTATGCAGGACTCGTGTCAGCAGGTACTTGGTGTTGGCGTCAGACTGCGGATACTCCGAAAGCGTGAAGGTAAAGCCAGCCTGCATGGTGCTGGCGTAAGAATCGCCTGACGCGGTTACGCTCTCTGCATCGTGAACATCGCGGCCTACGTTCTGCAGAAAGGTCTGCAAAGTGACAACGTTACCGTCACCGCTGTCGGTCTTCAGGTATGCTGACGGTCCATCGGCGTAGTCGTAAAACTCGTGCGAATTGGCACCAAGGGGTGACTTCGTAGCGGACTCACTCGAACTGCTGGAAAGCGCGTATTGAGAAAAGCGATAATCCCACAGCTTGTGGGTGCCTGTCGAAAGCGCAGAGCGCGAGGCGAAGCGGTACACGAGCGGTTGATAAAACCCTGCTGCCGCATCGTGCCCGGGTGCGTAACGAAAGGCCGCTGCAACAGCACAAGCGGGCGACTGCGCCGAAGCGTCAGCCAGAACCATGCTGTGATCGGAGGCGGTGTGTGTGAAGTAGAAAAAGATTCCGTGCTGTGCCAGAAGTCTGGACACGAAATGGTAGTCACTCTCACGGTACTGGGTGCAGTACTCCAGCGTTGTGTAGGTTGCCTGCGTGTTGTCCGTGGGGGTGATGCTGTATGTGGTTAGCACCTGCTTGACGATTTCAAGCACGCTCAGGTTTTGGAAGACACGCGTCTGCGTATTCAGCGTTAAAAGCCAAACGCTCGGTACCACGCGCAGGCTATAACTATTAAAGTCGATATCGCCACCCAGCGACTCAATGCTGGCGATCATGCCGTTGAAATTTCGCTGGGTACCGCTGTCGTCCACCTCGAGCGCGAGCGTCGCCCGCTTCCCAATCAGGTCGGCGGGGCTGACAGTTGTATCGGGAGTGGCTAGTACTTCCAGGTGAATTTCGAAGAGTTCTGAAATTGCTTCCGAGCACCGGAACGACTCCGCCAGCAACACGTCCGCGCCCAGCGGAGTGGTGAGTGAAAGAAGCCGCTTCGTATGCGCGTAACTTGCCATGCTTTCGGCTTACCCGTGTGCCGTCTGGCAGCACGGGTAAGCTATCTCCTTGCTGTTTGCCTGATATTCATTCCCCAGGCGATGCTTGAACTAAGCTGCGACCGGAACGGCGTCCCATGTGTAAGTGAAGTCACCCTCCGGTGACACGCCCACCTGAATTTTCTGGCTCTGCTCACCTTCTGCCATGCGGCTCAACAGGGCTCGTGATATCTCAGGCAACATCGTGTTGGACAGGATGTTGTCCACGTTACGGGCACCACTCTCCACTTCGGTGCAACGCGCCGCCACAGAGTTCAGCAGGCCGTCGTCGTAAGTCATCGTTACCTTGTGGTTTTCCAGCAGACGCTTCTGGATTTTGCGTAGCTTCAACCGGATGATTTGCTTGAGCGCTTCGTCCCGTACAGGTAGATACGGCACGATGATCATACGGCCAAGGAAGGCCGGCTTGAAGACCTTGTCCAGCTCCGGTTTGATCGCGGTAACCAGAGCATCGGGAAATGGCATCGTCTCCGGATCGGCTGTGAGCTTCATCATGGTGTCGGTCGCGGCGTTGCTGGTCAGGATGATCACGCAGTTTTTGAAGTTGATCGAACGTCCCTCACCGTCTTCCATGTTGCCCTTGTCGAAGACCTGGAAGAACAATTCCAGAACGTCCGGATGGGCCTTCTCAACTTCATCCAACAGCACCACTGAGTAAGGCCGACGACGAACAGCTTCGGTGAGCACGCCGCCTTCGCCGTAGCCCACGTATCCCGGAGGCGAACCCTTCAGCGTCGAGACGGTGTGGGCTTCCTGAAACTCCGACATGTTGATGCTGATCAAATTGCGCTCACCGCCGTACAACAGGTCAGAGAGTGCCAGTGCGGTCTCCGTCTTGCCGACGCCCGACGGGCCGACCAGCATGAAGACGCCGACCGGCTTACCCGGGTCGTCCAAGCTGGCACGCGACGTGATGATGCGCTGTGCAATGGACGCCATGGCATGATCCTGCCCAATAACGCGGCGCTTCAGGAACTCGTCCAGTTGCAGCACCGTTGCGATCTCGTCCTTGACCATCTTGCCGAGAGGGATGCCGGTCCACGCCGAGATCACCTCACCCACCACTTGGCTGTCAACGGCCACACGCATGAGTGGCGTGTCGCCCTGTAGTGCGGAGAGTTCGTCTTCCAGCGACGCCAGTTTGTCCAGCGACGCCGGTTCTGCCCCATTGCTCGGTGTCGTCTCTGGGTTCTCAAGTGACTGCCGCACGGCGCGGATGCGATTAACCAGATCCAGTTCTTTACCCCAGCGCTCGGTCAACGACGCGAGTTCGGCCTGTGCAGTAACTAACGACCCTGCAATTTCTTCCAACCGCTCAGAGTGTCTTCCGCCTGTCAGTTCCTCCCGGGTCAACACACGTTTTTGAACTTCAAGGTCCGCAATGAAGCGGCCCGCGTCTTCGATGGCGGGTGGCGTGGTGTTCTGTCCGAGAGCAAGCCGCGCACAGGCCGTGTCGAGCACGCTTACAGCTTTGTCCGGCAGTTGACGGCCGGCCATGTAGCGATGCGAAAGCCGGACAGCGGACGTAACGGCCTCGTCCAGAACGCGTAGGCCATGGTGCTTCTCCATGGCACCGACGATGCCGCGCAGCATGGTTGCACACTGCACTTCGCTGGGTTCTTCCACCTTGACCACCTGGAAGCGGCGGGCCAGAGCAGCATCCTTCTCGAAGAACTTCTTGTATTCCGACCAGGTTGTCGCGGCGATGGTGCGCATCTCGCCACGCGCCAGCGCCGGTTTCAGCAGGTTTGCCGCGTCGTTCTGACCCGCTTGTCCACCCGCACCAATCATCGTGTGAGCCTCATCGATGAACAGGATGACCGGATGCGGTGACGATTTGACTTCCTGGATGAGTCCCTTTAGCCGGTTCTCGAATTCGCCTTTAACGCTTGCTCCTGCTTGCAGCAGCGCAAGGTCGAGGCTGTGCAGTTGTACCTGACGTAATGGAAGTGGTACATCGCCCTCTGCAATGCGTAGCGCGAAGCCTTCCACGACTGCTGTCTTTCCGACGCCGGCCTCACCCGTGAGGATGGGATTGTTCTGGCGGCGGCGCATCAGGATGTCGACGATCTGGCGGATCTCTTCGTCGCGGCCAAGCACGGTATCGATCTTGCCTGCCTTCGCGTTTGCCGTCATGTTGACGGTGTACTGGTCCAGGTGCGGCGTCTTTGTCGGTCCTTTGCGTTCGCCATCCGCCGGGCCTTGCGTGCTTTCGGCTCCGGTTGCCTGCTGGGTGGCCTGCTGCTCCGCGGATGCATCCGTGACCATGTAGAAATCCTGTCGCAGACCTTCGACTGGAATCTTTTGCAGTTCTTTTCCGATGTCTCGCGTCGCACGCGCAAGCTCGTCGTTGGTCAACAGAGCGAGCAGCGTGAAGCCTGTGCGGATTTCTGATGCGCCATAGTCGATCGATCCAATGGACCATGCGTCGGTGAACATCTTCAAAAGCATGGGGCTGAACGCTGGGCTGCGCGCATTGCCAGCCTTGAGCAGATCCAGGCTGCGCGTCAGTTCCGAGGTAAGCCGGGACTGGTCGATGCCGTACTGCTTTAAGATCAACGGCACATCTGAATCCGGGCTGTCCAGCAACTTGAGGAGATAGTGTTCAATCTCGATATCGTAATGGGTTCGCGACATGCACAAACCGGCAGCGGCTTCCATGGCGCGGCGCGTGTTCCCATTCAGTTTTCCGATCAGCGACTTCAGATTCAGCGGCATTGTCTTTCGTCCTTTGTAAGAAATCAGTGAATCCTGTACATGGCCTCATCCGGGTCGCGCCCGAAGGGTTTGTTCTTCAGCCAACTGGCGAAGCCAAGCCTCGCCATAGCGTCCTCTTCCGAGGTCAGCAGAACCGCAGGTACATCCTCTCGCAACAATACGAGTTGCACAACAAAATCAAATTCTTTTCGGCCATAGAAGCGCAGCCATGCGGCCAGCTTCCCGTAGGCCTGCGCTCCCGGCAAGAAATCGAGATAACGCGCCAAGGGCATGGGACCTATACGCACCGTCAAGGTACCCTGCTGATCCCACACCTCGTCACCTACGACGGTTGCAAAACCCAGCCGCTCAGAATCGCTGCTGCCGTAGTTGAGAAACGTACGGTCGCGCATGGGAAGGCGATTCCACGTGCCCGTGAACTGCGCCACATCGATCGGAACGTCGAAGAAGTCGGCCAGTATCTGCTTCAATCCCTGCGCACTCCGGCGCGTCTGTGCCAGCAGCCCGGCGTAGTAAATGGTCGACTCATCTTCAATCTCCATGCGTCCACGCAGTCCATCCGTACCCAGGCCCAGCAGGTCGAATAGAGAACGCGTCACAAGGTCGTCGCTACCGCGGGATTGCTCGTAGGCGATGTAAAAGCGGTACTTCTTCCAGCCGCGATAGAAGAGCGAAATGATGCGGTGATTGAAGATGTCGAAGAACTCACCCATGGCGTGGTCCTTCGAGCGGGTGCGTTCCAGCAACATTTCTGAATACGGGTGAGGCAATGGCCCATTCATGGTCGAGAGCCCCATGAAATTTACAGTTAGGCGGTCGGGGCCATCTTTTACTTCGGTGTAGCTCTGGATCTCACTCGCTGGGAAGCTCAGAGTCGTATTCATCCGCAGGAGCGACAAAAATTCCGACAGGCTTTCTTTCCGGATGGAGCCTTTCGAGCATGCGCACCATCTGGAAGAAACGAACATGCCACGGATTGTCCGCGAGCATGCGTGCCAGCGCCACGTTGGCGCGGGTTCTTGGTGCTGCCTCTTGCGTCGTCTCAGGGCTCATAGCAGAGGACGGTTCCCTGCGCGAGGCGGCCATTCACCCAGGGGCTCCTTTCGCAGACTTGTGCTGACCGACAACTGACAGAAGCTATTCATCGAGGTGTAGAGCCCCAGGAAACGGTCCAGCACCGCACCGAAGAGGTAGGCGCCGCCGCCCGAGAATTGCCGTTCGTCCATCTGCATCTGCACACGCGTCCCTCTTGCCGGGCTGCTGCCATTCTCGCCGCGTACCAGGGCGAAGTGGCGTTGGCTGGACAGGCTGGTGATACTGCCGATCTGCGTTTCCAGCTGCGGTGAGGTGCTGAAGTTGTGCAATCGCAGGATCTCCTGCAACGCAGGGAGTCCGCCCTCTGAGAGCGACAGATGATTCAGTGACAACTGCGAGATGAGCCGCCACAACTGCCCCTTGCCTCGGGGTGGTTCATAGCTTGGCGTGGGCCGATGGATGGCTCGGATGTTTTGCACAACACCGTAACCCTCCGCGTCGAAGTCCCCTTCAGCCGCGTTGAATGTCAATCGCGAAGGCAGGTCGTGATTGCTGCAGGTACATTGCGCGGTCAGTACTTCTGCATTCGGTTCCGCAAGTTCACCGTCAAGATCGACAAGCGACAGGTAGATCTCAGAGGGCTGCCTTTCGCCAAGTGGCGAATAACGACGAACGCTGTGCCAGAAAACACCGCGGTTCGCTGACATGCTCTGGAAGCGGAAGGCATACAGCGGATCGATGGGCGTCGTCATACGGCGGCTTGGACTGGTCGCAAGCACGTGATCTACAGAGAAGATTTCCATCATGTGCTGGTGCCGCATGTCCGGCAGCAAGCGGTACTCGTAATTGGCATGCGACAGCAGGATCGGTTCTGCCGTATGAGCAAACAGGTTGACGATGGGCGTGCAGCCCAGCCGCAGGGTGGAAGGCGTAACACCAACCTCCAGCGCCTGCGAACGTTCGGGCCTTTCGAAGCGGGAAATGTAGATGAGAATTTCCACCTGATCGGTTGCGGGTAAGCCTCTTAGAGCATCAAGACCGGCAAGCCTGAAGAATAGAAATTTCTCGGGAAAGCTGAAGTATTCCTGGATCAGACGGTATCCATCAAACGATTGTCGTGAATACGGCAGCAGGCTCTCTTCCTCGTCAAAGCCAATCGGTTCAAGCATCCGAGGGTCGAGTTCGACAATCTTCTGTGGTTGACTGGGATGCCGGGCCACGATGCGCATGCAGTTACGCGACAGCAGTTCGTAAAGGTTCAGCGTAACCGTACTATTACCGGCAAGATAGAACTCCAATTTGTCCAGCCCGACGGCCGCCAACGAAATGTCTTCACCTGCCTTAAGGAGGATGCGGCAGACCGCGACCGCGCCCGGCACCCGCAGCGGAGAGTTGATCTGTTCTGACTGCCTCCACGCACACTCCGCGACCGTCATGGGCCACAGTGTCACGGGATAACTGGTGCGGAAGCGGCACGGCATGCCTTCAACTTTTCGCTTGGTGACCAGGTGCGTTCCACGCGGCACGACAAATCCGGCGCTCTGTTTTCCTTGCGTCGGGTCAACCTGGAACTC
>CAXUEW010000010.1:26332-28500 GCA_964250115.1 uncultured Terriglobus sp. | reverse complement strand
CAAGTTCTTCTGCCCTTTGCCGGCGCTTCTGACGAACAGTATCGCCAAAACTGCTGAGTGCCCGTGCTATGGGTGTTCCAAAGCGCTCGGTCTGCATCAACATGTTGACTAACGCATCGGTTTCCGGAAGTGCGAGGCGTTCGGACATCCCCTTCCAAGCTTCAAGGCGTAGTTTTCCGGCTCTTTGTTCACGGTTGATCTGTGCAAACTCGTGGTGTATCGCTGGATGGCTCCCGCGCAGTTCTTCCCCTACACGCACCATGGCCTGATCAAGACCAAGACCCGCATCCACACAGATGACCAGCAGATCTACAGCGTCGGGGATGGCGAGACGCACCTTCTCCCTGTGCCGCTTGACCAGCCTGCCTAAAACGATTGCTGGTGCCAGGTACGCGATGCCTGCCCCCGCCGACATGCAAAAAACAGGTGCGTAGGGGCTGAGCCATCCAAGCAACAGCATGAGGAGAGGCCCGCCAAATCTTGCCGCAAAGTAAGTGTCGCGAGCCACGGCCTTGGGAAGCGCAGCGCACTCAAACTGCCGTTGCAGTGTGGGATCGTCCGTCATCTTCAAGCTCGATCGCACTTGCCTGATGATGCCGAGCAGCTTGGCTTTTGTATGCTGATTTGTAGCGGGATCATTTGGCGCCAGCCTAGGGCTGACCACCCGCACAAATCTCCTTCTGGCTCCAATGGACGACGCGCAGTCCAGCATCAGAACTATCGCGAGAGACAGTGCAACGAAGATGGTGAATAACAGCGTGCTATAGAACGCGATGTTCATAGAATTCCTCGCAAGGGACGAAGCGACGATCAAACCTTAACGTCTACAATTTTTCGGATGATCGTGGCACCGACAAGTATGAAGCCAGCTGCGGCATACATAAGTTTCTGTCCGAGCGGGTCCACAAAAAGTGCCCTCGTGTAGCCCGGTGTCAGAAGATTAATAAGTACCAGCATAACGAGGGGAAATGCGGCCAGTATCCATCCGGTCAGCCGTCCTTGCGCTGTGTAAGTCTTGACTTCTCCTTCAATGCGGACACGTTCACGGATGACCGTGGTTGCGCGGTCAAGGATCTGCGTTAGGTCGCCGCCTGTCTCCTTTTGCACCAGGATGGCTGTGATAAGAAAGTGCAGGTCCTGCGAAGGCACACGGGCCCCGAGTTCAAGCATGGCATCACGAAAGGGTATGCCGAACTTCTGCCGTTGAAAGCAGAGGCCAAACTCCTCTGAAAGAGGCTTTGGGGATTGTTCCGCAATGATCTCGATGGAAGCTCCGCTAGAATGGCCGGCCCGCAACGCCCTGGACATAAGATCGATGGCGTCGGGCAATGCGTCAGTAAAGCGCTTGATACGTCCGGCGCTAGCTCTTCGCAGCCAAAGGTACGGCATCAAAGCCGCGATTGTTCCAGTAAGTAGTGAAGGAAAGATAGCATTAAAGAAGATCATGGCTAGCAGGAAGCCGCACACAGCACACGTGGCGCTGAGCAGAAAAATGAAGCCAACCGAATCTGTACGTCCTGCATGCAGGATCAACGCTGCAAGGTGTTTCGAAAACCTGAACCGTGAGAGAGCCTCGCTGACCGTCTCGGCAATGTTGCGCGTCTTCTGTGCCAGCTTGATCAATTCAACATCGGCGCTATTCGGTGCTCGATGGATCATGTTCAATCGCTGAACGATTTGCTTGTTTGCAGTTCGTGGCCGCGTGTAGAAGGAGACGATGGAGAAAGTGAGAAGCATCAACAGCAGAAATATTTCAAGGAGGTTATGCATTGCCTAAACTTCCATGGAGTGCGTGAAGATTTCCAGCGGCACAGGAATGCCCGCAGCCTTCAACTTCTCGGCAAATTTCGGCACAACGCCTGTCGCCAGAAAGCGTCCCTTTACCTTGCCGCCTGGGCCGAGTCCCAGTTTTTCAAAGAGAAAGATGTCCTGCATGCTGACCACTTCATTGGTTGCGCCTGTGATCTCACTGATGTGGGTTATGCGGCGTGAACCGTCGCTCATACGAGATGCCTGCACAATTAGGTGAACGGCGGATGCAATCTGGGCACGAATCGCCTTTTCCGGCAAGGCCACGCTGCCCATCATGGACATGGTTTCAAGCCTGGAAATCGCGTCACGCGGGTTGTTCGCGTGCACAGTCGTAATGGAGCCATCGTGCCCCGTGT
>CAXUEW010000010.1:14046-26322 GCA_964250115.1 uncultured Terriglobus sp. | reverse complement strand
AGTGCTTCTTCGCCACGGATCTCGCCCAGAATGATACGGTCCGGACGCATACGGAGTGCATTGATGACGAGCTCTCGCTGGCGGATTGCGCCCTTGCCTTCCACGTTAGGTGGACGGCATTCCAGCCTTACAACATGCTCCTGCTTGATCTGCAGTTCGGCGGAATCTTCTATGGTCACGATGCGCTCGGCTTCCGAAATGAAGCCAGACAGAACATTCAAGAGTGTGGTCTTACCTGCCCCTGTTCCGCCCGACACGACGATGTTCAATCTTGCACGCACGGCACACTTCAGGATTTCCAGCATCTGCGGAGTCAGCGCACGGTGCCGCAAAAGATCCTCCGCGCGAAGCGGCGATGAACCAAAGCGGCGGATAGAAAGCAGAGGCCCATCCACGGCAAGCGGCGGAATGACGATGTTGACGCGGGACCCGTCCAGCAGTCGTGCATCCACCATGGGTGAAGACTCGTCGATTCGCCGTCCGACAGCAGAAACAATCTTGTCGATGATGTGCATCAGGTGGGCGCTATCGCGAAACACCACGCTCGTCTTCTCGATTACACCCTTGCGTTCGACGTACACCGTCTCATGCGTATTGACGAGAATGTCGCTCACCGTGTTGTCCTGCAGTAAAGGCTCCAGCGGTCCCAGGCCAAAGACTTCGTCGATCACTTCCTGGGCAATGGTGTCGCGCTCCACGGCCGTGAGCGGCGTACTTTGCTGGCTGACAAGCTGCCCGATAAGTGCCCGCAGCTTCTGGCGGCTGCCGGCATCCTCCTGCATGCTTGAAAGCTTGTCGAGGTCAATGCGCTTGATCAGTTCATGATGAACCGCTGTCTTCAATTGGTTCTTTGATACGTCATTGCTCGCAGGTGCCGTCCGAACCTCGGATGTCACCGTCGTGCGCAGGGGAACTGTCATATGGAGTGAAACGTCTTGCATTTGAGATGTCTCCTGACCTTATTTCCAGAACGCGAGCCAATTGCGGCGCGATACAGCCGGCGTTTCGATAGGCGCCTCGGTACAGAGCCGTTCAGCCCACGTTGACACTGCCTGTGTGAATGGGCCGCGATGCGTTGGTGAAATAGGTACGCCTGAGTTGATTGCTTCAAGCAACTGGTTGAAGTTGTTGGGTACGACCAGTGATACCGGGCATCGAATGGAAGTTTCGATTTGAGACCTTGTGACTGCATCCTCGGGCGTGGAACAGTTAATGATGATGCGAAGCTTGCTGGTCAAGTCGGTCATGGCATTCATGTGTTCAATGTGCCGGGCCAAATCTCGCAGCGCCGGCAAGTCGGGCGTGCTGATGATCGCCACTTCTTCTGAGACAGCCATGAGGGACTGCAGCGACGTGCTATAGCAAATGGACGAATCAAGCAGAATGAAGTCGTAGCGCATTTTTAGATAGTCCGTAACGCGTTCGAACGCTTCCATGCTGTCTTCATGGCCCTTGGCGCACATGTCCGGCGAGGGCAGTACATCAATGCCGCTGCTGTGGCGGGTAACAAATCCCTGTAGCAATTCGGCATCCAGGCGATCTGCGTTGCGAAGCAGATCGCCGAAATGATAGATGTTTTCGCGAATGCCAAGATGAAGCGCAACATGCCCCAGCTGGTGCTTGTCATCAATTAAGAGCACGCGCTTGCCGTGTTTGCACGCAAGATGCAACGCAAGGTGGACTGCGAGGGTTGTTGTCCCCACTCCGCCTTTCACCCCGTAAAAAGAAATAATGCGCCCAATACTCTGCGGGCCCTTGTTAACCAGGTTGCCTATCTGAAATCTACGAAGTGCCTCCGCCAGTTGCGTGTGATCCAACGGCTTGGTAAGAAATTCGTTACAGCCAACGCGCATGGCACGCATCAGGAATGCTGAGTCAATGCGTGTCGAGACACCGATTGTGTGCACACGGTGGCTGAAGACCTGCTGCAGCCGTTCAATTGTAAGCAGCGCAAACTCCGGATCGCGGTCGCAGTCGACGACCGCAACGCTGCAGGGTGCATTGCGCAAAAGACTTGAGAACTGCGGCCGTTTGTCTGCGGTTATGTACTCCTGAAACTCGCCGGCAAACTCTGCACCGGGCACGCTCTCCGTGGCTGCCAAGGTGGCAGCGGCTGTATCACGCGTGGCGCACACGCTGAAGACGGCCTGAAGAACCTCTGTCTCTGTTTCAGGGGAAATAGTCTGCATGGGGCACCTAGGAAAGCGCTACCGTGTTGATGGAGCGCCTAATTCTGTAAGACTTCGTGATCGAACTGCTCGCGCTTCATATAGGGTTCAACCGTCAAAGGCATTGGAGCGGGCGCTGGTTCAAGGAGCGGATCGATCACTTTGGCTGTAACCACAAAGACAAGTTCTGTAACGGAGTGCGTGTTATTTTTTGAGCGGAAAAGCTGACCAAGTATAGGCACCTTAGAAATACCGGGTACATGGGCAAGGTTCTCGATGGTTCGGCGGTCAAGCAGCCCCGAGAGCACGAAGCTCTGGCCGTCCTTCAACTCCACTTCCGTTTCTGCACGTCGTGTCGACAGTGCGGGAATGACAAACCCGGAAATAGTGACGGCATTGGAGTAATCCAGCGTGCTTACTTCGGGCGCGACCTTTAGCCGTATGGTTCCATCGCTGCCAATCAAAGGAAGAAAATCAACCTTGACCCCGTATGGTCGAAACTGAATGGTGATTGCGGCTGCGGAACCGGTGGTTGAAGCTGCCTGGACAACGGGGATGGGGAACTCGCCTCCAGAAAGAAAGCGCGCTGCCTGGCCGCTAAGCGTCGTCAAGGTAGGTTCAGCCAGGATTTGCAGAACGGAATGCTGCGCCAGAGCCTGGATGTTAAGTGCGATGCTTTCTTTCAGATAGCCCACCGAAATATTGAGTGGATTGGCAAATGCACCGGTGCCTGTAGCTGCTGGAACCTTGCCGCCGGACGTGAAGTTCACTGCAAACTGATCGCGCTTGGTCCGGTCGACCTCGACAATTTGTAACTTCAACTCCACCTGACGAGGCTTGTTGGGCACTACCCGAAGGGAATTGGCCACCTGCTTGGAATATGCCGTCGCCAGTTTGCCCAGGGTCTCGGCGATCTCAGGCGTTGATACAACTCCGTTCAACTGGATGCGATCACCCACGGTTGATATGTGCACAGTTTCACCCGGATACATCTGGTTGACAGAGCGCTGCATCTCCGCCGGATCAAGATCGGCAGCGATGGTGTAGATGCGGCTGCCGCCATTGCTGTCCCATATGGCGAGACTGCTGACACCTGCCTCCTTCGCGGTGATGAGTACATCGGTTGGGCTTGAATTGAAGCTGGATAGTATGACTGGATTACCGACATAAACACGCTTCATGGCAATGTCGCCGTGCAGCATGACCGACTGTCCGACTGTGACGTGCAGAATGTCTTCAGGAGCGGAGGCCATCACAGCCAGCCGCTTCGTGACGTTTGGAGTCTGCGCCGCAACAGCGAGGGACCAGCCAAGCAAGGCAGCAACGCTCAGCAACCCAGACCGCGCGCGCAGTGGTGGGGAGAGCAACATCATCGTCCCACCTCATCAAAGACTGCGGTCACCTGCTTGTCGCCACTGATGGTCTGCACAACAGATTGGCGGACAGGCTTGGATGGTACGGCTGGCACCGGCTTGCGCACGCGGTTAACTGTCGTTGGCGGCGTGCCCGAAGCTCCGTCTGAAGGCGGTGCGCTGGAAAGTTCCGAGAGCATAATGCCGCCATTGGTGGTGCGTGTTTGGTCCGAGCCGCTGCGCATGACAAAGTGGATGGTGCCCTGGGTGCTTGCCATCACGGCACGTTCGGCATCTGCAGGGGAAAGCAGCAGCGTAACCACATCAACGGTCGCCGGCTTGCCTTGCGGGTTGGGTTGCACCTCGTGGCCGGCGGCGATAATTTCCGCATTTTGCAGTACTGTCACGGTGCGTGGATCAGGTAATTTATCTGTCTTATAAGTCACAAGGGCATCAACGTGTGAACCCGGCAGCAGAAAGCCCGCAACACCCATCACCTCGTCTGACCGCAGAGCGATCGCACGCATGCCGGGGGGTATACGCGCGGCCAGGCCAATGCCTGCGCCGGGTGCACTGACCAGCTTCTCTGTGAGCGGCTGATTTGTACTGACGGGGTACAGTACGGCGCGGCCAACCAGGTCACTGGCTTTGGTAAAGGCACCAGGCACTGGATTGTCCGCGGGCCAGGTTATTGCCTGCAAGTTATCCGCGCGCAGGATATCGCCTGCCTCAAGCGCATGGGCAGGTGCCACATAACGTACTGTGACGACCGCATTCGCCGTCTGTGTATTCAGTTTGCGGCTGAGTGCGAGCGTGCACACGCCAGAGACGGCAAATGCAATCAGCAGAGACGGGACAAGGCGGCGAAGGTTCATAGAATATGACCTCCGTACAGTCTCATCATCATCGCGACGATGCAGCCGCCCGCAATAGGCACGGCGTAGGGCAGCCGCAGCATGGAATGGTTCTCCACATGTAAATCAGGATGGTTCTTGAGACCGTTGGCTTGGTGGTGTTCCATGAGCGTGCGGACGTTCGTCACTATTTCGCGAAGCCGTCCGGTGACTGCCGCCATGACAACGGCCGCAACAGCGCCCAGGATCACGATGGCAATCAAGACACTGTGCAGGGCATGGATACCACCTAACGTGCCCACAGCTGCCATCAACTTCACATCGCCCGCACCCATGCCGCCGGCTATAAACATCACAAGGAAGATGCTGCCTGCAATCAGGCCTGCCAGCAGGGCAAAGCAGCACTCATGCAATCCGCCAAGAAATAAGTGAAGCGATATTCCAGCGAGCACTCCAGAACCTGTAAGCCAATTGGGAATTCGTCTGCTCCGCAGGTCGGTTACGGCTGCGATGGCCGCACACAGCGAGGCACTCTCTGCATAGACAAGATCAGGCCAGACAGCCATTGCCTCTCCCCAGGGCATGAAGCCCAGATTGTTCCAATTCCATACATCGGCAGGTCTCCCCTCGGCATGAGTAGCCCAGACGTAAAGGTTTCTCAACCGTTCGCCGATAAGTTACAGGAGGGAAAAGAAAGAGGTCCATGCAGTTGGCCGATGCAGAGGTGGCAATGCCGACCGGATACCCACCCTCGTCTTGCCGCATGGGCTGCACGTTCGCTGCGCGCTTTTTTGCGCAACTGCTTAGCTTCCAGGCGCTGGTTGCGGTATGCGTTCTTGCGCTAATCGCCGCAATGATTCCGAAGTCGATGGCCGACCCGGATATCTGGTGGCATCTGCGGAATGCGCAGACCATGCTGTCGCAGCATGCTTTTGTGCGGCATGACACCATGTCCTTTACCGC
This sequence comes from uncultured Terriglobus sp., assembly GCA_964250115.1. Taxonomy (GTDB): domain Bacteria; phylum Acidobacteriota; class Terriglobia; order Terriglobales; family Acidobacteriaceae; genus Terriglobus. The sequence continues at coordinate 20,985 of CAXUEW010000010.1, read as the reverse complement.
ACGTGGATCACCATGGATAGATCACGAGTGGCTGGCTGAACTGCCGTTCTACGCGGGCTGGCGGCTTGGCGGCGCGACCGGCGTTTACGTGGTCACTGTAATTGCCATTGAAACGATCTTTGGCAGCCTGCTGCTCCTGTGTTGGCGAGCATCTCGTAGCTGGGGCACTGCGTCTGTCGTTACGGTGGTGGCAGCGCTGCTTTCCACGATATCGTTTGGCCCACGGACTCTGCTCTTCGGCTGGGTCTGCTTGGTTGCAGAACTGATCGTGCTTCAAATGTCTGCCTGCCGCGCTAAGCTGATCTTCCTGTTGCCCTTGCTGTTTGGCGTATGGATCAATCTGCACGGGTCGTGGATGATAGGGCTTGTCGTGCTTGCCGCGCATACCGTTCTTGGCGGATTGCGCCTGCGGGGAGAATGGATTCAGCCGCCAGAGTTGAATCCACGACAAGTACAGACCCTGCTATGGGTCTGGCTGGCCATTGTGCCAGCCCTATTCTGCAACCCTTGGGGATGGCGGCTGGTTGCCTATCCTTTTAATCTCGCCTTTCATCAGACGCTGAATATCGCGAATGTGCAGGAATGGCATAGCCTTGATCTTCATTCAGTCCGCGGCGGCATGGTGATTGCTGCGCTGCTGCTACTGGTGGGATGGCAGCTTTGGTGCCCGCGCAAGTGGTCGCTCACGGAGCTGGCATTGCTCTTTGTAGGTCTTTGGTCGGCCTTCAACTATTCCCGTTTCCTGTTCCTGTTTGCTTTGCTTGCCGCGCCGATCGTGGCTCGCAGTTTCTACGGTCGATCCTCTGCGTGCGGCAGCACAGAAAAGCCTGCGTTGAACGCACTGTTGATGCTGCTTGTGCTTATCCTGCTGGGAGCTGCGTTCCACAAGCGCACCTATGCATCGGACACGTCCATGCAGCAATTTCCCGTAGGAGCCATGTCCGCCCTCGCTCATCTTGAACCCCACTCCAGACTCTTTCACGAGTTTCTCTGGGGCGGATACATCGAGTGGTACAAACCGGATCGGGCAGTCTTCATTGATTCACGCGTTGACATTTTTGAGTACAACGGCACCTTCAAGGACTACCTCGATATCGTACGCATCAGCAACACGCTTGGCTTGCTGGATCGCTACAGGATCGACGCGGTGTTTTTTGAGAAAGACACTCCACTGATCTACCTGCTTACACACACCGGCGGCTGGAAGACAGAGTACGACGACGGCCGGCATGTTCTGCTGAAGCGGCAGGCACTGGTGGTTGCAACAGCCATGTTGAAGGATCCGGCCAGAGCCGCCGATAAGTCCAATGGAAAGCCCTTTGCCTTCAACGCGAGCCATAGTCAATGAAGATATTGAGAGACGAGAGCGGCCAAGCAATCGTTGTTTCGGCTGCATTCCTGGCGCTGATCGCAATCGGATTCCTGGCGTTTGCGATCGATGTAGGCTACCTGTTTCGCCAGAAGCGCCTGGCCCAGGCCGCCGCTGATGCAGCCGCGCTTGCAGCCGCTGCTGAGGTCACGGCTGGATATGCGTCCAACCAGCAGACCGTAGCAAATGCCATGGCGAAATTGAACGGCTTTGACACAACGCTGAGTGTCAACCCTGCAACCGTGGTCCTTTCCACGCCAGGGTCAGGTAGTTTCTCAGGCAGCGCGTATGTGCAGGCGACCGTCTCCCGTCCTGTTCCCACCTACTTTCTAGGGGCTTTCTCCAATTCACTCGCACGCGTCAGCGTCGCGGCTACTGCAATTGCGGGCAGTATGTCCAGCAGCCCCACCTGCGTATGTCTTACAGGTACAACCGGCCAGGTATTGCAACTGACTAACAACTCACGGCTGAACGCGCCCGGGTGCGGTGTTGTAGCCAATTCAGGCAGTTCCAACGCGGTAGGCATTGTTGGCGGTTCGGTGCTTAGCGGTCTCAGTCTCGGCACTGTATCTACCACCTGGAACAACAGCAGCAATGTCAACAATAATGGAAGCATCTCCTCATCGACCAAGATCATCCAGGGCATCACAAATGCCTGTTCGCCTGCAACGCCTGCCGCACCTGCGTACAGCGGGTGCGTGGCAGATCCCGGAGGCAGCTACGGAACATTTACATGGGGTCCAGCCACCGCAAGCAGTGTGATCTGCTACAACGGGTTGACAGTCGGTGCTAATGGCGCAACTGTCACGCTTAAGCCGGGCATTTACGTAATTAATTCCGGTTCGCTGCATTTTCTTAGTGGTGCAAATAATCGCTCAAATCTAGGCGGGAACGGTGTCTTCTTTTACCTGTTAGGTTCGTCTTCACTGGTCATAGACAATGGCGCGAATGTGAACCTGGTGGCTGGTGGAACCGTTCAGGCCAACGGTACGACAGCGCCATCGGTTGGCAGTTATAACGGCCTGCTCTTCTACCAGGCAAGCAGTAACACCGCGGCTGTTTCGCTGCAGGGCGGATCTTCCACATATATCCGCGGCTCACTGTATGCGCCTGGTGCTGCACTTAGCATAGGCAATGGTAGCGGAGCTGTTGTTTCCGGTGGCATTGTTGCGAAGTCGCTTGCTATGACAGGCGGCGGCACCTTGACGGCGGCTGCCACAACAAACCAGGGCAGTCTTTCCATAGGTTCCGCAAAGGTAGTCCAGTAATGCCAGCTTCCTCGCTCATTGCTGCAGCATCGAAGCGGCTCAAGAGCGCCCTAGCTGACGAATCGGGCAGCGCCCTGTTAGAACTTACACTTGTCGTTACGCTGCTTGGTATGCCAATGCTGCTTGCTGTAGGTGAGATGGGTTCGCTGGTGTATGCTTCAGCTGAAATTGAGAATGCCGCCCATGCCGGTGCCCTGTATGGATCGCAGAGCGCGACATTCGCTTCGGATACCGCCGGTATGATCTCAGCCGCGCAGACTGAGGCTTCAGACTTCGGTGTGTTGCTCGTAGTGACTCCGCTTACGTACTACGCCTGCGCAAGTGCAGTCGGTGGAACCCAGTACATAGGCATCAATGCCCAGGCAAATGCAAAGGCAGCCTGCACAGGGACAAACAATCATGCAGTGCAGTTCGTGCAGGTTTCGGTCACGCTGCAGGTGACCCCACTCATCCGTTGCCCCGGTCTGCTCACCACCATCACGCTGAATGGTTCCTCCGTCATGGAGGTGCAGCAATCATGACCAAAACGATTGCCGCCGCTTGTTTCCGGCGTTCTGGTTCATGGCGTTCTCAGGATGGAGGCGCGCTGATTGAGACAGCGATTGCCCTGCCGGTGCTCTTTTTTTTAATTTTCTGCTTTATAGAAATATGCTTGGCTTTCTATGCGAAGGAAATGATTTCGGAATGCGCGCGGGAAGGAACGCGCTACGCAATCTATCATGGCGCGACGTGTCCTAATAGCAGCACACCGATGTGTCAGGCTTCGGCGAACCAGGTGAACAGCTTCGTTACAGGACTGGGTTGGCCCAATCTGGCGGGTGGCACCATGACCGTCGATACAACCTACCCGGGCGGCAACCGAAATCCAGGTAGCCCGGTCAGAATCGTGGTCAGCTACACGTTGCCAATTCGTGTTCCATTTGCACCCGCAAATACACTAGTTTTTACAAGCACATCGCAAATGAACATTCTTCAGTGAACCGAAGATGACTTTTAAAGCCTGTAATCGGCAATATCATCTTGCCGGTTTGCTGCGCGCCTGAGCCAGTAACAACGCTCGTTTGCACCTGGCGGCATGCTGCTGGCGAGGCGGCAACATGCGCATGTAGCATGGTCGCACCATGATTCAAGGTGAGCCGACGGCACAGAAGAAGCACTTCCCAATCCTTGATGGTCTAGGGGGAGCGGCGGCCGTTATGGTGGTTATCTTTCACACCTTTGAGGCCTACGCTGACAATAACCGATACAAGCAAGATCAATCACCGCTACCTCGCGGTTGATTTCTTCTTTATGCTTTCCGGCTTCGTCATCGCTTACGCCTATGACGATCGATGGAAGACCATGACGCAGTGGTATTCTACAAGCGTCGTCTTATCTGTCTCCAGCCCATGGTGATTTTGGGTAGCATTATCGGAGCCGCGCTCTTCTATCTTCAAAGTGCACCCATGTTCCCGCTGGTAAGCGCAACGCCGTTCTGGAAGATGTTGATCGTTATGGTTGTCGGCTGCACCTTGCTTCCGCTGACACCTTCCATGGACATTCGCGGCTGGCAGGAGATGCACCCACTGGATGGTCCGGCCTGGTCACTTCTTTTTCTAGTATGTCGGTAACGTGTTGTACGCCGCCGGGCTACGAAAGCTATCAAACCGGGCTCTTGGAGTAGTTGTGCTAATGGCCGCGATCCTGCATATCCAGGTAGTGATACTGGGGCCTCGGGGTGATGTTGTCGGCGGATGGACCTTCGACAAACCGCAGCTCCACATCGGGTTTGCGCGTCTGCTCTTCCCATTCTTCGCAGGCATTTCTGATGCGTGCCGGAAAGCGTTTGCAGACGGTGTACGCGTTTCCGCTCTGTAGCCTGCTGATCATAGCCGCGTTGTCATGGCCGAGGATTGATGGTCGCTTCCACCTGTGGCAGAACGGCCTCTACGAGTGCTTCTGCATCATCCTGCTTTTCCCGCTGATTGTTGCGATGGGTGCGGGTAGCAATGCCGGCGGCAAGGTCTCCGAGCGATCGTGCTAGTGGTGCGGGGAGATATCTTTTTCTCTGTATATTACGCACTACCGGCTGATTTAAATTAGACAGCCTGGGTGACACGCGAACACGTACCGGCTGCACGCGGTATACCTGCAGGTGTACTGGTGTACTGTTGGTCGCCAAAGTATTACCCTGGCCTATGCTTGTCTGAAGCTCTATGACGAGCCTCTACAGGCATGGTTGTCTCGCCGCTTTCTCGTAACGGCAAGACAAAGACCTTCCTAGGGGAAAGCCGTCCATCATCCATGAGGCAAACTCGTCGCGCATATGCGGCCAACAGGGAGGAGTAGCTTGAGGCGCTCTACTTTACGATTAAGTTTGCTGCTGACGCTGCCACTGTGCCTTTCTGTGATCGTGCCGGACCAACGCGGGCAAAGACCGCAAGTCGTTACCGAGCACCGGCTTACGATTACAGGTACCGTGTTCCAGGCGTCCGGGCAGCCCGTCAGCGGAGCACATGTAACGCTGCGGTCCGCTGCAGGGATTTCACTTGAGGCAATCACCGACGTGAATGGTGCATTTATTTTCCGCCATGTCGTTGCCGAAAGTTACAGCATTGCCGCTGCAACGTCGGCGCTGCAAAGTGTACCGCTTCGTATTGCTGCCAACAATGAGATGCAACCGATACGCCTGGTTCTTACCCAGGCTGTTACCTCAAAAGACGAACTGAACGGCCGGAGCATGGCGTTTTCTGACGAGCCCAACTTCGTGGTCTCCGGCGTGACAGACTGGACGGCAGTCGGTGGCCATGGCTCTGACGCAACGCTTCGTACCAGCGAGGATCTTGCGCGTGCTACGTCGGCATTAAAAGCCGGTAAGACTTCTGTAAATTCCGCTGTGGGCGCAGATGAAGGAAAACTTCGCAAAGCTCTCGCGGCAAATCCGGCCAGCTTCGGGTCGAACCTTGCGCTCGGGGAGTATTACCTGGGAGCAAGGAATTACCGGCAGGCGCTCGCACCATTGCAGGCGGCTTCCGCACTCAATCATGAACGGGCTGAAGTGCATTATGACTTGGCTTTGACTTGCCGCGGATTGAACAACCTACCACAAGCAAAACTGCATATAGAACGCGCATTGGCATTGAAGGAATCAGCTAACTATCACAGGTTGGCCGGTGAACTAGCTGAGCAGCAGGGAGATCCTTATTCCGCGGTGCAGCACATGGAGCGCGCCACTCGAATCGATGCAAGCGAAGAAAACTATTTTGCATGGGGATCGGAGTTACTGCTGCACCGTGCCGTACTGCAAGCCACGGAGATCTTTCAGCTTGGTGCTAACAAATATCCATCATCCGTGCGAATGCAGACGGGGCTAGGAAGCGCACTTTTTGCCGAAGCCCACTACGACCAGGCGGCGCAACGCCTTTGCGAAGCCTCGGACCTGCAGCCGAATGAGCCTGCGCCTTATTTGCTGCTGGGCAACATTAATGAGGCGGCACCGTCTCCGTTGCCCTGTGTGCAGGAAAGGCTTGCGCGGTTCTCGAAGCTCTCTCCAGAGAACCCTGAAGCCAACTATTTGTACGGTATGTCCTTGCTTCGACGGACTGGTAATCAGAACCATGAACGAGCGGAGACGTTGCTAAACAAGGCTGTCAAGTTGAATCCAGGCCACGCTGCGGCACTTCTTCAACTTGGCATCCTTGCTGCCGCCAGGCAGCAGTACGCAGTTGCTATTGATCTTTACAGGAGGTCTATTGCTGCGGACTCAGCGCTGGCAGAAGCGCACTACCGCTTGGCAGTGGCATACGACAGAACAGGGCAGTCTGCACAAGCGGCTTCGGAGCGAGCTTTGCATAACTCGATCAAACTTCGCAACGCAGAAGCTGTCGAGCAGCAGCGTCGCGCTGTGAAGCAATTTCTAATCGTTTTGCAGCAACCGTCGACGCCAATTTCTACAAACTAAATTCATGATTGCGTGTGCTTCGTCGACGCAATGATTCCATCCCCCTTGCGTATGACAAGGATCTAATTCGCAGGGACATTATTGAACGTCTCAACCTTCTGCATTGTCGGCAATTTCACCTCGAGACTGTCGATGACTTTGAGCCGGCCCAACCCAAAATGCAGGCGCAAATCTCTTTGTGACATGACACTGGTTCCGCTGTGCACCTCATCCATCTGCACATGTTTCCCCATAGTTGTCCATACTCGCGCGCCGATCGCGGTTCGATTGCAGTGTTTACCGATCAACTTCACTTTGATCTAGCGATCTGCCTTCCCTGCTGAAGAATGTCTCCACGCATCGGGGAAGCGTTCCAAAGCCAA
>CAXUEW010000010.1:1308-14036 GCA_964250115.1 uncultured Terriglobus sp. | reverse complement strand
CGTTGTAGCCAGTGCCTCAATCAGGCCATTACCGAGGAGAAGCGATGATCCTAGAAAGCTCCGGCGCGGCAGGTACATATCACATAACTATAAACATGGACGCTGTAAGAAGGCGAAGAGGCGCATCATCAAGGCGCTGTCTCTAGCATTTTCAAAGCCTGTGTAGCTGACATACTGTCCGGCCTTAACGTAAGCAGTTGCTGCAGCGTTCTCCGTGCACCTGCCTTGTCGTTTTGTAAGCTATAGAGCCTCGCCAGATTGATGTAAGACTGATCATAACCGGGCACCTTTGCAATGCAGCTCTTGAATGCCGCCGCTGCCTGTTCGTAGTCCTGCTTGCGCACAAAAAGAACGCCAAGGTTGTTCAGTGCTTCCGGGTAGTCCGGCCGGACTGAGACAGCCTGCTTCAGATAAAGTTCGGCAGGCTGCAGTTCGTCCTGCTGTGCGTAAAAGAGGCCGAGGCTGTAGTTCACTTCCGGGTCGTCCGGCTGCAACGCTAGAGCTTTCGTAAGAGCATCCTTTGCACGCGCTTTATCGCCCTGCCTGCGATACGCGTTCCCAAGATTCAGCAACGCAACGGCATATCCCGGTCGAAGTAAGAGCGACTGCTGAAAGTTCTGGATGGCTTCGCCGGTACGGCCCTCTTGCGCGGCCATCATACCCAGGTTGTTCCACGCCTCAGGGTAATCGGCTTTAAGTTTCAGGCTCTGTTGCAGGTAAGTACGCGCCTGCTGAAAGTTCTTCTTACGAAGATTCAAGGTACCCAGGTTGTAATAACCCTCTGCATGATCCGGCCTGTTTGCGACCACCTGCTGAAATGAAGCTTCTGCCTGCTCAAGATACCCATGCTGAAACATGGCGACTCCGTAAGTGAAGTCATTCCGCAGGAAGTCGCTCTGGTGCACGGTGCCTGCGAAAGGCAACGCTTTGCGGAGACGGTCAGCAGCCGTGATGGGAATGCTTCGCACATCCTGGATCAGCTGGGCTGTTTTGATGGAGCCCTGGTAAAGTTTGACGATCATGCCCTCCCGATCCAATAAAAAGGCACATGGCAACGGCAAGTCACGGCGCCGGTCGAACAAGTAGCGATAGATGATGTTGTAAGTGCCTACAACTTCTTCTGTGGCGAAGAGGGTTGAAAAGGCAAAATGCTGGCCAGTGGCAAACGCGCGAGCTGCGGTTAGCTCTGTAGCACCGTCCACAGTCAAAGCCATAATTCGTAAGCCGCTGGCTGCCCACATCATATGGTCACGCTGCAGCGTCGAAAGCGTTTCCTTACATTGCTGAGAGGTGACGGACCAGAACTGAAGCAGTGTAAGTCCGCCTCGAATCGTTTCCAACGAGATTGTATTTCCGGTGAGATCCTGCAACACAAATGCCGGCGCTTTCAGAGGATCAATCAACCATGTGTCTGTGTCTCCAGCCGGTGATTGCTCCACGGCGCGCGTCGCTTCCGGTGAGCGAAGATAGGCGCTTGCAGTGGAGGAAAACAGTTGCGCGGAAAAGTTCTCAATCCCTTCCACTATGCTGATTCTACTGTTTCGTGGCAGGGAACGAAATTGCTGGATGAGACCGTGTGGCCAATGGACCGTCGCACGAATCTCGCCTGGCTCCTTGCCTAAGCCAAAGAAGAGTTCCTTGGAATGTTGTGCCAGAAAGCCTGATCCTGCCTGGAGGAATTTCTTCTGGCGTAATTCACCCACCTCGATCGTTACTGACGTGCCAATCCCGTCGCGATTGCTTTGCGTTCCGCGTAGTCGAATGGCCAGCGAGTCGCCGAGATCTTTCATGGCATTGTGCATGAGACGTAGTTGTGGTGCGTTGCGGCTCTTGATGGCAATTTCCAGGCGACCATCGCCGTCAAAATCAGCCAGCGCGAAGGAACGTCCATCCTCTACAAAATCCAGACCAACCGCGCCCGACACATCAGAAAACGTGCCATCACGATTGTTGGCGAACATGACATTCCGCTCTGCTCCACTCCACGAGTTATCTGACCGGATCAATTCATTCAGCGCATTCCATCCGTGCTCGTACACAAGCGATGGAGTCGAATCATCGGGTGATTTTGCAACAACCTGCCGCCAGAAGAAGCTACCCAGGTCAGGCCGGCTTACATCCTTTGCCCCTGCACTGCCACCTTGAGGGGGCGCGGTGATGTAGCCGTTGGTGACGTAAAGGTCAGCATAGCCATCGTGATCGAAATCCCAAAAGTCCGAACACCACGCCCATCGACCCATGTTCACGCCCACATTCTGCGCCGCATGGTGAAAACGATTGTTGTCCTCATTTAGATAAAGCGCATTACCTTTTGCGTGTTGTTTGTAAAAGTTCCTCACCAGCGGCGTTGAGCCGGGGTGAAAAAAAGGTTGTTCTGATACACGTTGGCCTGCTGCTGACCACATGTTTGCGACGTATAAGTCGGAACGGCCGTTGTTTGTGGTGTCAGCCCAGCAAGCGCTCATTCCAGCGCCTACGTCTTCGACCTGGGCCTTGCCTGAAGCTGCGATGAAGGTCCCGTCGCCCTTGCTGCGATACAGCACGTTACGTCCGAAGTCATTGACGACGTATAGGTCTGGATAGCTGCCTGCGGAGACCTGACCCCAAGCACATGCAAAGCTGTAGCGGTCGTTATCTACGTTCAGTCCTGCAGCATCCGTCTTATCTATGAAGACACCATCACCCTCGTTGTGGAAAAGAAAGTTAGGCGGTCCATTACGCGCATCGAAATACGGCACAGGGTAATGATATTGATCCAGGCCAAGGTAATAACTGTATACACAGAAGTAGACATCAAGGCGCCCGTCAAGGTCATAGTCCGCAATGGCCGCATGGGTGAAGGTGCCCTCAGGACTTTTCGCGAATTTAAAGGCATCCCGCTTCACGCGAAACGTACCGTCACCCTGGTTGATAAACAACATTGGTCCGCCGCCGCAGACCACGAGCAGGTCCTGCAGCCCTACATTGCGAAGGTCTGCAAATAGCGCGCACGATGTGTTGTCCAGCACGCCGACGCCGGCCTTCTCTGTAACGTCTTCAAATGTGCCGTCGCCGCGATTGCGGTAAAGGCGATTCGGTAGACCCGCTGGTTGACTGATGTAAAGGTCATCATGCCCATCATTGTCAAAATCACCCGCCGCCACACCGTTATTGCCATAGATGTCAATGCCACAGGCATTATCCAGCACACTGCGCCAATAGTCCGCGCCGCGCAACAACTGTGACGCATATGACTGAGTACTGGAAAATGCGGCATGACTGATATCAACAAACGCTGGCGATGTAACGGAACTTACCGTCTCAGATGCACCTCGTAACAGCAGCATCTTCCAGCCATCTTCGCCGCCGCTCGTGATGTCGCGCTGCCACTCTGTTGTCCAAGATCCGATGCGCTGCTTACGGTGCATGGCACGGCTGCTGGTCAGCACGTCGTACCGAATCTCCATCTGAACCGTCAGTGGTGTCTTGCTGGTTTCACGAATGGATGTGATCTCAAAGTCAGCCCGTTCGACTGTGAAACCCGGTTCAAGCCACGACTTCAGATCGCCGATAAACCGCTCGCGGCCCTCCATAAGATCTTGCAAGAACTCCCGCCTGGTAACCTCGATGCCGCCATCTGCGCGGACCCGGCTTTCGCGACCTGTGGCAAGCGATGTCGCCTTTAAAGAAGGTGTAAGCGACGCTCGTAGCGCTTCGTGGTTGCTGATCGATAGCCAATAACTCCATTGCCGTAATACCGTTTCAATCTCTGCCGCGTACCGTTCGGTGACGTACTCGTCTAGTCCGGGTTGCACCAGGCGCAGGACATCCTCAAGTGGAGAGCGTGTGGGGTACTTCGGCGAAAGCCGTCCATCATGGAAAGGCAACACGTCGGATAGGCTATTTGTGCCTCCCGCTATCCCCCCTGAAAGCGCACCGGCGAAAAGCGGTGCCGTACGAAAAATGAGGGGTGCAGTTGCGAACTGTTGAAGGAGCTTTCGGCGGCTGAACCGCTGATGGGAGTCCAAAGGGATCATGAGAAAAGCAACAACTTGCTTACTGCATCAGGGTATCGCACGCAGGACGCCTGGAGGAATCGCAGGACTCACACCGGTGTAACGCAGACTTTTGGGAGCAAAGATTTGGTTTGAATGCAGGAGTGTGCGAGGTTTTCGGCTCGGCGCATATTGGAGTTGACACGAACTTCCAGGTTGCTCTAGTGTTTGGACGTTCCCCAAGCTGGTACTTTGTCCGTTCCATGAGTTGCTTCGCCACTGGCGGCAACCACTGGCAGGATTTTGGAGGTTTTTGATGGCCTTTGCGCGGTTCCTTCGTCGGTTTTCTTACTCAAACAGTCTTCTCACGATTACGGGTGCATCCCTGGCTTTTGCCCTCGCACCTTCCGCCTACTGTCAGGTGGATCAGGGTGCTATTACCGGAACAGTGGTCGATGCGACCGGCGCAGTCGTTCCAAACGCCCAGGTCACCCTTCTGAACACGGACCAGGGAATCACGCTGCAGACGCAGGCCGGTTCAAGCGGCAGCTACACCTTTTCACCCGTTCGAATCGGTAACTACACGGTTACTGTTAGCGCGCCGGGCTTCGCGACCACCACACAGCAGAAGCTGACTGTTGCCGTCGGCCAGCAGCTGCAGGTCAATGTAACTTTGAAAACGGGCTCGACCTCCGAAACCGTCACCGTCTCCACAGCACCGCCGCAATTGCAGTCTGACGAGTCTTCCGTGGGTCAGGTAGTTGATGAGCACACTCTTAACTCCTTGCCGCTAAATGGACGTAACTTTACGTTTCTTGCCCAGCTTAGCGCTGGCGTGAACAGTTCGCAGGCAGACACCCGGGGCAACGCCGCATCCGGCGCTTTCACCGCCAACGGCTTGCAGCCGGCGCAGAACAACTACCTGCTTGATGGCATCGACAACAACTCCAACGCAGCAGACTTTCTTAATGGCACGAACTACGTCATCCTGCCTCCTGTCGACGCCATTCAGGAGTTCAAGGTGCAGACCGCTGACTTTAGTGCAGAGCTTGGCCGCTCTGCCGGCGCCGTGCTGAATGCCACCGTCAAGGCGGGTACGAACAAGCTGCACGGAACCATATGGGAGTTCTTTCGTAACGACAAGCTAGACGCTGCGGATTGGTTTGAGAACAACAATGGCCGCCCTAAAGGACGGCTGCGGCAAAACCAATTTGGAGCGTCAGCGGGCGGTCCTATCTGGCGCAACAGGGCTTTCTTCTTCGGCGACTATGAAGGCTTGCGGCGTGTGCAGGGCACTGTGCTCACAGGATCGGTTCCAACCCTGCTGCAGCGAAACAGCGGCTACACAAATTTGGGCGATATGGTAGCGCTGCAAGCACCGGGTTCCATCCCGGCGACTTCAACTAACCCCGATCCGCGCCGGAAGGATGCACTCAACCGCTTCATACCTCCCGGAACCATTCTCGACCCTGCGACGACTCGGGCGGTTACTGCGGGTGCTCTCGATCCCGTTTCCGGACGCATCGCGGCCACAACAGGGTTCGCGCGCGATCCCTTTGGCAGTTGCGGCCCGGCTACTGCTGACTACAACGTCGGATGCACGCTGAACGCCTTACCAGCGGGTCGCATCGATCCGAACGCGGTAAAGCTTCTCAATCTTTATCCAACCCCTACATCCACCGGCCTCGCCAATAACTACGCAAACAATCCTCGCGTTTACGAGCATCGTAATGCTTTCGACACACGCGTGGACTACAACCCTGAGGACAAGGACCAGATCTTTGCCCGTTTCAGCTACGTGGACGATCCTCAGTACATTCCGGGCATCTTCGGGGGCATTGCCGATGGTGGCGGCTTCCAGCAGGGCATCCAGACGGCGAAGTCAGCGCAGGCAGTGCTGGCGTACACCCACGTGTTCACGCCCAGCACCATTAACGTGGCGCGCATTGGTTTCAATCACCTGCATACCACACGTACTGGGCCAAACGGTGGCGTCGAAGGCATCCCCGCGCAGTACGGCTTCCAGGGGATCCCGCAGGGCAACCTGAACGGCGGCTTACCCAATATCTTCATATCAGGCCTGAGCAATCTCGGCACCAATGACTACCTGCCGTCCGATGAAGTCAGCCAGACGCTGCAGGTCGTCGACGATTTCACCAAAGTCCTTGGCAAGAACAGCTTCAAAATGGGCTTTGAGTTTCAGAACGTCGGCTTCAACACGTTGCAACCACCCTTCGGAAAAGGCGAGTTCAGCTTTACCGGCAACTTTACCGGACTTCCTGGCACTCCTGGTGACCTTACCGGCCGCGCAGCGCTGCTGCTGACGCCAACGGCTGCCACCGTGCCCGGCGGTATCGGTTTTATAGGCGGGTCCAACCAGGTGCAGGCGTCTGTTATCAGCAAGACCTACGATCTGCGTAAATACCTGGCAGGCTACTTCCAGGACGACATCAAGATCACACCGGATCTAACACTCAATGTCGGTCTGCGCTGGGACTACTTCAGCCCCATCTCCGAAACCAACGGCGCACAGGCAAACTTCGTGCAGGGTGGCCCACCCAACGGTGTCCCGACTTACATCATTCCTGCAACGGGCAAGGCACCGCGGCAGCTCTCTTCCACGGCGAACAATCCATCGCTGAACGGCTTTGGCTTCCTTGACTTGCTTGCAAAAGATGGCATCGCGCTCCAGTTCACCGACCAGTACGGCAAGGGTGTGCTTAAAACGCAGAAGTCCAACTTTGCTCCTCGTTTCGGATTTGCTTATACGGTAACGCCGAAATTCGTCATTCGGTCCGGTGTGGGACTGTTCTTCAATGCCTTTGAGAATGCCGGGTACGGGCCGAATATCGGCAGGAACTATCCGTTCTCGTACTCCTATAACTTTACGAACAATGGTTCGGATTCCGCACCATTCAGTACGGGCGCGAATCCTTATGGCAGCTGCCCAACTGCAGGTCCTGGCGGTAGCGCAACGATTGCATCCGGCTTAACCTGCGCCTCGTTCACACCGCTTGCGGTCCGCGCCGCCGGCATCGGCCTCTCGGGTCTTCAATTCGACTTCAAAACGCCGAACACGATCAGCAGCAATCTAAGCCTGCAGTACGCCATCACTAACAACATGTCGTTTACCGCGGCTTATGTGTACACGCACGCCAGCCACATCCAGGCAAGTGTCGGCGCTAACCGTGTGTCACAGTTGATTCCGAGAAACACACCGCTTGTCCGCAACGTCAACTTGCCGGAATCGCCCACGAATCGTAATTACATACCGTTCCCAGACTTCGCTCCAGCCAGCAGCTACCAACAGACGCTGGGAGCGAGCGTGTACAACGGCTTGCAGACCAAGCTCGAGCAGCGACTCTCGCACGGTCTTTCTTACCTAGCCACATACACCTACTCAAAGACCATGACCAACTCCGGCGACCTGCTGAACGGCGGCAGCGTAAGCGGCTTCCGTGCGCCCTATGTCCCAGGCTTCGGTACACGCGTGGATTGGCAGTTGGCTGCCTTTGATATCCGTAACGTCTTCCACTTCAGTGGCGGCTATGAGCTGCCAATAGGCAGAGGCAAAGCATTCCTTGGCAAATCTAACCGAGCGGTAAATACAGCGCTTGGTGACTGGAGTCTGCAGTACATCGTTACGCTGCAAAACGGTCAGCCGATCACCATCGCTTGCCCCACCGCAGTCAGCTCGGGCACCAGCTGCTACTCAGTCAAGGCACCCGGCCAGGACCAGAAGCTGGGTATGCGCAGGGTAGCCGTTCCCGGAACGGGTGGAGGAAGAGACACTTCAAACCTGTACTGGTTTGGCAACCCTGCCGCGTTCCAGCAGCCGTGCCCCTATGGGTTCAACGGACCGGACACCTCACTTGCGGGCTGCGTTCCATTGACGGGCCTGCAGGCACTGGGTGCTACCGGCTCGACTACGTATGGGCCCCCGTTCAAGCGTTTCGATGTGTCGCTATTCAAGAATTTCCGGTTCAATGAACGCGTCAACATGCAGTTTCGTTCGGAATTCTTCAACGTCCTAAACCATCCCAACTTCAGCGCACCCGGTTTTGGCGGTAATGGCGTAGTGTCAATCCCTAACTCACTCAACTTCAACGACGCGAATTTCGGAAGGATCGGTTCTACGCGTGACGCTCCGAACGATCCGCGCCAAGTCCAGTTCGCTCTCAAGCTGTATTACTAATAGTTACGCACCAACACCAGAGCGCGCTGCTTTATGCAGCGCGCTCTGGTGCATTTTGCTTCCCACGGCGTACTCTGAGGCAGGGCGGTTTGTTATATGTTCAATCGGTCAGCCATTACTTCCAAAGACTTATACGGCACGGAGCTTGCAAAGCATCTGGGTCGCAGCCGGCGAGAGTTTCTGCGCGACGCGAGCGGTTTGGCTGCGGGTCTGGCACTTGTCAGTGGCCGATCGCTACTCCATGCTCAGTCTCTGATCAAGAAACGTAAAGTTATCGTGATTACCTTTGGCGGCGGTGCGCGCGACCAGGAGACCTTCGCGCCGGAGGGTCAGCACAACATTCCGTACATGCTGCGGGAACTTGCTCCACAATCAACCTTCTTTACCCATGTGACGAACGCGGGCATACTGGGCCACTATGTGGCCACGGCCAGCCTGACGACCGGCGTCTACGAAAGCATCAACAACTTCTCTGTCGTACCTCCGGAATACCCAACGGCTTTTGAATACTTCAGAAAAGATTTGAAGCGGCCCACGTCTGACGCGTGGGTGGTAGCACCAAGTAACGGCTTCAACCGCATTGGTGAGAGCAGTCACCGTTCGTACGGGTCTGGCTTCGGTGCCGGTGTCATCCTGCCGAAGCATCTGCTTGAGGCCGCTACACTGGGCAAGCCAAAAAGGTATGACCACCTGTTGCAGGACAACTACGAGAACCCGCTGGAGATACCGCGTATTGGTGGCGGCGATCTGGAGCTTCACCAGCTTGATCGAATCCTGAAGCTTTCTGTTGACGACTTCACCGCACACGCCAGAACAGTCTCAAGTCCTGACGAGCTTTCCATGTACATCGCCAAGCGGCTCATGCGCGAGGAGTCGCCCAGCCTGCTTTGGATCACGATGCACGATATTGACATAGCCCACTCCGGCGCCTATTCACTCTATGTCGATGCCATTCGCAGAACCGACCGCCTTTGCGCCGAGCTGTGGAGGGCCATCCAGGCCGAGCCGGAATATGCCGGGAACACCACATTACTGATCCTGCCGGATTTTGGCCGTGACGCAGATACAGATGCCGGCGCAAATGGATTCCAACATCACCGCACCGGCGGAGCGGCCTCACGGACCACGTGGATGATGGCGCTGGGGGCCGGCGTCCGTCAGGGCGTCGTCTACGACCGCCCAATACAGTCGATTGACCTGGTGCCTACGCTCGGCTCCATGATGGGCTTCTCTCCAAGGTTTTCGCAGGGGCGTCCCATCTCTGAACTGGTCTAAGTATGCTGCCTTCTGAACTCAGTGCAGAGCAGTTTGCGGCATGGTCCCCCGGGGCGAGAAACCTGGCCGTGCAGCACCTGACACTGCTGCAGCAGTTGCCGCTCAGCTTTCTGCCAAGCCTCTTGCGCGAACTTATCGAGTACGAGAATGCTTTTCCCGCAGAGCGTATCGCGATGGACCGGCAATTGGCGACGCTTGCCGCACTGTCAAAGCCGCAGCTTTCTGACTGGGTCAGCGGCTTTGCAGGCATAAGACTCACCGCCGCGCAGAAGCAGGCGGACTGGGTCAACCAGCCGGCGCACTTTACAGAAGATCTTTCGGCATACCTATGGGCTTCGCACCAGATGGACGCCTTCCGCGCGGCTGCTACGGCATTTGCCAGCCGTCTTGATGTGGCAATACCACCCGCCGTTCTCCCAGCTCCGAGACTTGGAATTGCAATCATAGGCCAGGGTGTAGCCTCTTACACCGAACCGCTGTTTGCCAACCTGCGTGCGCACGGCACTTACTTTACCAATGTAAAGCCTGCAAACGGCCTCAACGATCTGCTTGGAGCCATTACAAGCAGGGCACACGCACATCCTGAAAAGTACGCGCACTGGTATGTGGATGGCGGCTCAGTGGCACCGCACGATCCCTTGCTTACCACTGTGTCGTATGCTGCACTTGAAACCGCCCGGGCCACGCTGCTGAAGAATATTGAAATGGAAGTAGGCAAGCCCGGCATGGGGCCGGAGCAACTGCGGTCGTACATGATGCGCCTTTCACCGGCTGACCTGCACATGGGCGGCGACGCACTGCTCGACCGTTTTCAGATCAAGCTGCTGACGGAAGGCTCCGGAACCCAGATCTTCAGTACCACCTTTGCCCAGTGGACTGCGCGGGAAGTATTGCGCCGTGCGCAGCCGCTCAGCCTGCTGGTGCGTTACGCACCGCGTCAGCGTCAGCGGCCCATGAACGAGTTACTTTCTTCCAGCCTGGGCGATCAGCAAGTGGATGCAGTGGGTTCGCTGGTCGACGGTGACATGGGAGCTTACTACCAGTGGATCGACCAGCAACGACTCTCCCAGTCTGAGCGTTCTTCGTTCGTGGTCTGGTTTGAAGGTCACGCCCAGGCGCTGGCGATCGGCCCATCGTTGCCGCGCGGCGTTGAGTCAAAGTCGCCCGTTGACCTGCATGCACTGGTCGCGCTTGCCGTTGGCTAAAGATTGTCTGAGCCCTGCAAGACCTTAAGGCATCGAAGCGCCAACCTGCACATTGTGTTTAAGGCGGGATTTCTGCGGTGCTAGCATGGAATTGCGCTTCCATACGCAATAACACAATCCAAGACCCCTTCGAGTTCATCCTGAATGCATAAAGCTTTTCGACGTATCACCGTAGCCGCGCTTGCGGTTTGTGGCTGCTCCACAGTACCTGCGCAGAAGACACCTATCCAGATCACGGCAGACCTGACCGAGGGCGTGCGTCACCTGTACCACGCGGAGATCGACATTCCAGTACAGTCCGGTACGGCAGACTTCATCACGCCACGCTGGATCCCCGGCACGCACGCACCTGGCGGTCCGCTGGCCGACATCGTGGGGGTGGTCTTTACCGGCAACGGCCAGACGCTGAAGTGGCGGCGTGACGATGTGGAACTGGCAGAGTTCCACGTGACCGTGCCCAAGGGTGTAAGCACGGTGCACGTGCACCTTGATTCCATCGTTCCTGGTCGCGTCACCAGCAAGATGTCTGTGCTTGAATGGGAATACCTGATGATGTATCCCGCGCATGTGCCGGTGAAGGACATCGCCATTCAGCCCTCTGTGACGGTACCGGCAGGGTGGGGAACCGGCACATCGCTGAAGCCGGTCGGGCCGGTGCCAACGCCCGCCGTCACCGGCATCGATGAAACGGCCCATGGCCCTGCAACAGGCTCTGTGACCACGAAATATGCAGTCACCACGGTCGAGCAACTGGAAGATTCGCCGGTCATCACCGGACTCTATTTCCATGAGTTTCCGCTTGCGCCTGAAATCACGCCAAAGCATTTTCTGGATGTGGTTTCTGACGAGCCGGACGACTCGAAAATGCGCCCTGAGACGCTGGCCGAGATTGGCAACCTGGTGCGTGAAGCCGACGCAAACTACGCCTCGCACCACTACAACGAGTACCACTTCTTATTGACGCTGTCAGACCGCGCAGGCGGCCAGGGGCTGGAGCATGGCCAGTCGTCTGACAACGGCGTGGGCGAAAAGGGCTTTGCAGACGATGCTCACCAGCTTGGCGAAGCGGACCTGCTAGCGCATGAGTTTACCCACTCGTGGAACGGCAAGTATCGCCGGCCCGCGCGGCTCGCTCAGCCTGATTTCGCAACGCCACAGCAGGGCGACCTGATGTGGGTGTACGAGGGCATGACGCAGTACTGGGGCAACGTTCTGGCGGCGCGCTCCGGCCTGAAGTCGCAGGAGCAGTACCGCGACCTGCTTGCGCTGTCTGCCGCGCAGCTCGATAACAAGCCCGGCCGCGAGTGGCGTTCGACCGAGGACACCGCCATTGCAGGCAGCCTGATCCGCGGCGGTAGCCAGAACTGGGTCAACTGGCGTCGTGGGCAGGACTACTACCAGGAAGGCGAACTGGTCTGGCTGGATGCGGACGTCACCATTCGCAAGCTGACAGACAACAAGAAGTCGCTGACGGATTTCGTCAAAATTTTCCTGGGAAAAGGCGGCAACACCGGCCCGCTGATCGTCGGGTACGAATTTCCTGAGATCGTTAAGAATCTGAACGAAGTGGTGAAGTACGACTGGGCCACTTTCCTTCGGGACCGCATCAGCAACATCAACCCGCGCGCCGATCTGGACGGCATCGAACATGGCGGCTACAAGTTGGTGTACCAGGACCACCCCAGCCGCAGCGAACGCACATTGGGTGCAGTCAACAGCCGTCGCGGCGGCGGTCTAAACGTCTGGTATTCACTTGGCATGCGTGTCAATGCAGAGGGCACCATCGGCGATATTCGTTGGAACGCGCCTGCTGACAAAGCGAAACTGGCACCCGGTGAAAAGATCATGGTAGTCAACGGCCAGATCTTCTCCGCGGACGCTCTACGTGCTGCCATCGTAAAGGCGAAAACTGATTCTGCGCCGATCCACTTGCTGGTGCAACTGGAGTCTGACGTTATGCCCATCGACATTGATTACCACGATGGTGAACGCTACCCCGTGCTGGTTCGCGTGGAAGGCACGCCCGCCTACCTGGACGACATCACCGTTCAGGAGGGCTTCGCGGACACCGTGTCGGCC
>CAXUEW010000010.1:0-1298 GCA_964250115.1 uncultured Terriglobus sp. | reverse complement strand
CTACCCCGTGCTGGTTCGTGCGGAGGGTACCCCGGCCTACCTGGACGAAATCACCAAGCCGCTCACCACGCCTCAGGGTCCAACCGCGAAGGTGGTACCTGGCTCATAAGACCAGCAGCAGGTGAGAGTTCTGTTACGTATCAAAGCCAGCCTTCCATGCCTGCTGAAGTGCACACAGTGTGCAGTTTCGGACAGGGCTTCTGTTAGAAGACGGATCTCAGCGGACGGTATCATCCCGCCATCTTTCCGGACGCGTTCAGCGCACATTGGGTACGCCTGATCCCGGTTGTCTCCACACGAATAACTGCGGAGCTCATGTTCAGCTAAGTGCCTGTTTGAACGACCAGACACACTTAGGTGACAGGGGATAAAAGCGGAAGATACCTGCACTCTCTAATTTCGCCGCAGTCAACTGCTACGCAGCAGTCCAGCCGCCGTCGATGGGTAGCACAGCACCATTAATGAACGATGCTTCATTCGAACAAAGATAGCGGACCAGGGCAGCGACGTCTTCCGGGGTCCCTAGTCGCCCGACGGGCTGCCGAGCCACAAGCTGCTCGCGGATCTTGTCTTTTTCATGTGCATGATACTTTTCGAGATAACCCTCGACAAACGGCGTCTGCACGGTGCCTGGAGCCACCGCGTTGACCCGCAATTCGCGGGGATACTCCACTGCAAGCTGCCTGGTCATCGCCAAGACCGCGCCCTTTGTAGCACAGTAGGCAAACCGCCCTTTGACGCCTACCAGCCCTGCGACAGAACCGATATTTACGATCGATCCGTGCGAGGCAAGCAGCAGTGGCAGGAATGCTTGAGTGACATAAAAGATGGAGTAGACGTTGACCTTCATCAGGCGGTCAAAGTCTTCTGGCTGCACTTCCATCACGCCGCCCACATGGCCTATGCCGGCATTGTTGATCAGTATGTCGAGCTGTGTCTGCGATGCGGCCACCTGCTGGATGGAAGAAGTATCCGTCACATCCATGTGCAAAGCCTCAGCACTTTCCAGATCTGACGCAACCTGCTGCGCGGCGCTGAGATTAACATCGGCGACCAGCACCTTCGCACCCGCTTGGCTAAGTTCGCGGCAGGTTGCCGCACCAATGCCGCTGCCGCCCCCGGTGACAAGCGCCGTCTTGTTTGCAAGGCTGAAGGCAATTCGAGCTTCCCCCATGTCGATTAGAGCTCCTGCCGCGTGCGGTTACGCAGCTCACCGATGCCCTGGATCGTGATGACCATCTCTTCACCATCCTTCAGCCAGCGTTTTGGTTCGCGACCCATGCCTACACCTTCCGGCG
>CAXUEW010000009.1:22876-28986 GCA_964250115.1 uncultured Terriglobus sp. | reverse complement strand
GGTGTTACGCAGGCCGGTCATGTTCAGGCCGCCGTCCAGGTAGTACGACGTCTGGCCCACAATGCTATCGGGCGATCCGTTTACCAGTACGTGCAATTCCTGAAAGCCGAGGCTGTTGACCGTCTGCACGCTTTGCACGCCGGGTACAAGATTGAGCAGTTGAGTGACCTGCCTGTTGATCAACGGCAAATTGTCGATTTCAACGTTATCGACTGTGTTGCCCAGCGTGGAGTTGCCGAGGTTCACAAGGGGCGCATCGGCTGTAACGTTGACGGTTTCAGCCCCGCCGCCCGCGTTCACGGACAGATTCAATTGCGCATTTTCCATGACACTGAGCGAGATTCCTGATTGCTCCAGTGTCTTGAAGCCTGGTGCGTTCACTGTGATCTTGTAAGGACCTACGGGCAGGAACTCTTCGCGATACGTGCCATCTGCCTTCGTCGTGAAGGTCCGCGTGAAATTGGTCAGCGTTTGCGTGATGGTGACACTTGCATTCGGCACGGCCGCGCCGCTTGCGTCCAACACGGTGCCGAACAGAGTCGCGGTGCTCAGCTGGGCCGATGCAGCGGCAAAGGGTAGTGCCAGAATGCACGGAATGAGGGCGGTGCGTGAAAATTTCGCCATGGGCGGGAGCTCTCCTTGTAAAGGTTTCCTAAATCTTTGGTGAGGTGGCTGCCAGCAGTGTCACTTCACAGACCTGCATTTTCGGTCTTTTAAAGGTTCGCGGAATTGAACCACGCGCGAGTAAAGAAACGCAAATGCATACACTATCTACCTTGGTGCATCTGGCAAACGGAATCGGCTGGCCTGCTCCGCGCGGAGGTCTCTTGTCAACAGGCGGGCCTGGTGGGTAGGATCGATGCTTCTACAGCAGCTCGGCTTCATCCAAGCATGGAACGAATCCTGCTGTTGCAAGCATCGATCTGCGAAGAACTCCGAAGCGGGCTGCTCACATGCCACGTTCGCACGCTGTTCTTCATCTGACGAAACATGTAACTTGCCTACATTTCCTTTCCATGGAGCATGATGTGACTGAAGGCAAAGATGCAAAGGTGTTCTACGGCTGGTGGATCGTGGTTGCCGCGTTCCTCAACCTGTTCTTTGCAGTCGGCATCATCTTCTATGGATTTCCGGTTTTCTACCCGTCATTTGTCACGTCGCTTGGTTTCAACCGGGCGCAAGTGACGCAGGGCTTTCTGCTCGGTTTTTTGATCGTGGGCCTGCCGACCGGCCTGCTGACCGGCGTCCTGATCGACAAGATCGGTGCGCGCTGGGTTATCTTCGCAGGTGCAGCGCTTACGGGTATTCCGCTGATCCTGATGGGCTTCATGACAGAGTTCTGGCAGTACCAGATTCTCTGCGTGCTTGAGGTGATCGGGTACGTGCTGGCCGGTCCTATTTCAAACCAGGTGCTTGTGGCGCAGTGGTTCCGCGCACGTCGCGGGCGCGCCATGGGACTGGCCTATCTTGGGCTTGGGCTGGGTGGCGCGGTTGCACCCCCTGTCATCAACTGGCTGGTTCGCGCCTATGGCTGGCGGCATGCCATCGAGATGACCGGCGCAAGCATTATGGCGGTGCTGTTTCCCGTGGCCATCTGGATCACCCGCTCCATGCCGGCAGAGATGGGCCTGAACCCTGACGGTGATCCAGGTCCTATGGTCGTTCTGTCGCCTGCCAGCAACTCGGTCTTCGGCGTGATCGGTGGGGCACTGCGCGAACGTAATTTCTGGCTGATTGTAGTGGGCTCATCGCTTGTGATCGGCGCGATGAACGCAGTGATCCAGCACTTTATCTTCTTCCTGCGCACGTCAGGCTACAGTGCCACATCGGCATCGCGGTATCTTTCGCTGCTGCTGGTTGCCAGCCTGGGCGGTCGCGTCATCGTGGGCTACACTGCAGACCGCTTTCGCAAGAAGAACATCATGGCGTTGTTCTACTTCCTGCTGGGTGCGGCCATTCCTCTGTTGTTTCTAGCGCAGCAGCCCGCGGCGGCTGCAGTGTTCGCCATCGTCTTCGGGTTTTCTATGGGTGCCGATTACATGCTGATCCCGCTGGTCACGGCAGAGTGCTTCGGCATTACCTCGCTGGGTAAGCTGCTCGCATTGATCATTGCGGCCTACTCCATCGGGCAGTGGGCCGGCCCGTGGATAGCGGGCCGCATCTTCGACAGCGTTCACAGTTACAATCCGGCTTGGAAGGTGATGGCGCTCGCAGCGATTGCAGGATCGGTAGTCATCTACGCCATCAACAACAAGCGAGCCGCCTCAGCCCAAGCCTGACCTAAGACACACACGAAACACGAAGGAAGAACATGGCACACAAGCGCATCGGCATCATCATGAACGGAGTCACCGGACGCATGGGCCTGAACCAGCACCTGGTGCGGTCGGTGCTCGCGATCCGTCAGCAGGGCGGCTTGCCGCTGGGCGATGGCGATGTCCTGATGCCTGACCCCATTCTTGTAGGACGCAATGAAGCAAAGCTGAAGGCGATTGCGGACGCGCACGGCGTCACCCGCTGGAGCACGGACCTGGAGCGCTGCCTGGGCGATGCAAACGACGAGATCTATTTCGATTCCGGCACCACGGGCCTGCGCGAAACGTTCGTGACCCAGGCCATCGATGCGGGCAAGCACGTGTACTGCGAGAAGCCGCTGTCCACGTCCGTCGAATCTTCCCTGCGTCTCGCACGGCATGCGGCACAGGCCGGGATCAAACAAGGCATCGTGCAGGACAAACTGTTTCTACCGGGCGTGCGCAAGCTGAAGCGTTTGGTTGACTCGGGTTTCTTCGGGCGCATCCTTTCCGTGCGCGGCGAGTTCGGCTACTGGGTCTTCGAAGGCAACTGGGGTGGCCAGCCCGCGCAACGGCCCTCGTGGAATTACCGCAAGGAAGATGACGGCGGCATCATCCTGGATATGTTCTGCCACTGGCGCTATGTGCTGGACCATACCTTTGCGCCGGTGCAGGCGGTGTCATGCATGGGTGTGACGCATATTCCAGAGCGTGTGGACGAAGCAGGCATGACCTACGCCTGCACGGCGGACGACGCCGCCTACGGCTCGTTCCAATTAGGCGGCGACATCTTTGCGCAGATCAACTCGTCGTGGACCACGCGCGTGTATCGCGACGAATTGTTCAACCTGCACGTGGATGGCACGGAAGGCAGCGCCATTGCCGGTCTGCGCGATTGCAAGACGCAGCACCGCATCAACACGCCCCGCCCGGTCTGGAACCCTGATTTGCCGAATCCGTTTAAGTTCCGCGAACACTGGCAGGAAGTGCCTGACAACGCCACGTTCGAAAACGCGTTCAAGGTGCAGTGGGAGATGTACCTGCGGCACGTTGTGCTGGACACGCCCTTTCCGCATACCTTTGTGGACGGTGCGCGTGGCGTGCAACTCGCGGAGCTTGGACTGAAGTCGTGGGATGAGCGCCGCTGGCTTGACGTCCCCGCGATCAATGACGCAGACGTGCTGAAGGCATAGACCATGGCCGATCTCCAACGCCTAAGCCTGAACCAGGCCACCGTGCAGAACTGGAGCGTGCAGCAGGCGTGCGAAGGCTGCGCACGGCACGGCATACCCGGCATTGCGCTGTGGCGGCACAAGATTGCTGAAGCCGGCCTGGACGCAAGCGTGCGTGCTGTTCGCGACGCCGGCCTGCATGTTTCAAGCGTGTGTCGTGGCGGCATGTTTGTGGCAGCTTCAGCAGAGGTCCGTGCCGAACGGATCGAGGACAACCGCCGCGCCGTGGATGAGGCGGCGAAACTGGAAGCGGACTCGCTGGTGATGGTGGTTGGCGCATCCCCCGATGTACCCATTGCGGATGCACGTGCCATGGTGGCCGACGGCCTTGCGGCGTTGCTGCCGTATGCGCGCGAACGGAACGTGCGCATCGGCCTTGAGCCGCTGCATCCCATGTACGCGGGAGACCGATCGGTGTTGAACACCATCGACCAGGCCATCGCAATGGCTGCTCCATACGGCACAGATGAAGTCGGCCTCATCCTCGATACGTACCACTTCTGGTGGGATCCGTATGCCTTTGACCAGATCGCCCGCTCGGCTGGCCGCATCTTCGGCTTCCACGTGTGTGACTGGCTGGTGCCAACGCCAGACATGCTGCTGGGCCGCGGCATCATGGGTGATGGTGTGATCGATAATCATGCGTTTCGCGTGTCAGTAGAAGCGGCGGGTTACGACGGCTTGATTGAAGTGGAAGTGTTCAATCAGCAGCTTTGGAATGCGCCGGGTGACGAAGTCCTGCAGAAAGTAGTCGAGCGCTTTGTGTCGCTTGTTTGATTGGTAATAAAACGTGTCGGTTTTCCGGACCCTTTCATCGATCCCGCTTTCTGCGAAAGAGCGGCTTTAGCCGCTGAGATAGACGAGGAGAGAATTTCCTGGGAACGCGGCTTTAGCCGCCGAGGTTAGAATCTCAGCGGCTAAAGCCGCAGCCTGATTCGGCAATTGGTTCTATCACGGCGGCTGAAGCCGCTGGAAACAACGGAGGCACAAAAGTTCATGCGGCTCGAGAGAGAACGATGAAGATCAACAACGAGATCACGTCCGCATCACTCGCACCTGCGGTGAAACGGCTGTTTGAACTAGCCTCAGAGAAGACGCTCCGCCTGGCCGAGCGATGGAACCCAGGCGATGGCGCGCCAGTCGTCACGCGGGCGGCCAAATACAGCAGCCGCAGTTGGACGCAGTGGACGCAGGGTTTTGCGTACGGCAACGCCATCCTTTGTTTCGAGCAGACGGGCGATCCGAAACTGCTTGAGATTGGCCGCGGCAACACGCTGGTGCACATGGCCGAACACATTACGCACGTTGGCGTGCATGATCACGGGTTCAACAATCTGTCGACATATGGCCAGCTTCGCCGCCTGATGCTGGAAGGCACCATCGAACGAAATGACTGGGAGCTGAACTTTTACGAACAGGCACTGAAGTCCAGCGGTGCAGTGCAGGCTGCGCGATGGACCGAGCTTCACGGTGGCCTTGGCTACATCCATTCGTTCAACGGAGCGCACTCCCTGTTCATTGACACCATGCGCACGGTGCGCATCTGCGGCGTCGCGCACACGCTGGGGCACGCTCTGCTGGGTGAGCAGGATCGCAACATCAACCTGCTGGATCGTCTGCTGACGCATGCGCGAACGTCCGCAAAGTACAACATCTTCTACGGCGACGGTCGCGATGCGTATGACACGCCGGAACTACGCGGACGCACCGTTCACGAGGCCATCTTCAACGTGGCCAGCGGAGCCTTTCGCTGCCCTTCGACCCAGCAGGGCTACTCACCGTTCAGCACGTGGACGCGGGGTCTTGCGTGGGCCATGCTGGGATTTGCGGAACAGCTTGAATTCCTGCGCACGCTGCCGGATGACTCGTTCACAAACCGAACCATGTCGAAAGGTGAAGCACTGCGGCTGATGGAAGAGACTGCGCGTGCCACGTGCGATTTCTACATGGCACAGGGTAGCGCTGCGGACGGCATCTGCTACTGGGACACGGGCGCTCCGCTGATGCATCGGCTTGGCGATTGGAAGAGCGCTCCGGCTGACCCGTATAACGCGTTCGAGCCGGTGGATGCATCGGCAAGCGCCATTGGTGCGCAGGGTCTGCTGCGGCTTGGGCGCGCCTTGGGCGAGGAAGGCAAGCACTACTTTGCCGCCGGACTTACCGTTGCCGAACGCCTGCTGCAGGAGCCATATCTTTCCACCGCGCCCGAGCACGAGGGCATACTTCTGCACAGCATCTATCACCGGCCCAACGGTTGGGATTACACTCCACAGGGCTCGGCGATACCTTATGGTGAGTCGAGCATGTGGGGGGACTACCACATGCTTGAGCTGGGTCTGCTACTCAGTCGGCTTGCTGAAGATCGTTATTACACCTTCTTCTAACTCTGCATGAAATAGGGGGTAATGGCATGCCTGTAAGCGTGGAAGGTACGGATAAAGTTGCACTGGTCACGGGCGGCACGCGTGGTATTGGTCTGGGCATTGCGCGGCGGCTGGTCGCAAGCGGATATCACCTGGTGATTACGGGCCTGCGCAGCGCGGACGACGTGCAATTGCTGCGTCGGCAGCTCGATTCCGTGGCG
>CAXUEW010000009.1:0-22866 GCA_964250115.1 uncultured Terriglobus sp. | reverse complement strand
CTGTAGATGACTTACTGTTGCTGACTGGTTGCGAATCGCAGCGGGTGAAGTACCTCCGTGCTGATGTTGGCAGTGGAAGCGAACGCAGCGAGCTGCTGGCTGCCGTGAAGGAGAGCTTCGGCAGGCTCGACGTTCTGGTGAATAACGCAGGCATCGCACCGCGAGTGCGGGCCGATATCTTGCAGGCCACTGAAGAGAGCTTCGACGAACTTATCGGCACCAATCTGAAGGGGCCATATTTCCTCACGCAGGCAGTCGCAAACTGGATGGTGGAGCAGCAGGTGCTTCAACGCGAGCAGCGGAGCATCATCAACGTCAGTTCCATCTCTGCGACCGTAGCCAGCGTAAACCGCGGCGACTACTGCATCAGCAAGGCCGGTATCGCTATGGCGACCATGCTGTGGGCGTCGCGCCTGACGGAGTTCGGCATCGGCGTATACGAGGTGCGGCCCGGCGTCATCGCCACCGACATGACCGCCGGTGTGAAGTCGAAGTACGACGCCTTAATGGAGGGCGACCTGCTGCTGGACAAGCGCTGGGGTACACCGGACGACGTCGGCACCGCAGTGGCCATGCTGGCCGCGGGTGACCTGCCCTACGCGCCCGGCGCGGTGCTGGTGCTGGATGGCGGCCTTACCCTTCCCCGGCTGTAGCGTGGTGTCCTGCACACATGCTTCCGGACGTGCGTGGCTGACGACCGGCTACTTGACAGGGCGGGGAACAGTGCCTGTCCATGACCACGACAGGACCTTCCATGTGCCGCTTTCCTTGTGCATCACCATGGCCATGTGTGCGGTCTCTTTCACGGGAACACCCTTCTGCTTGTAGGTGTAAACGGCCGGGAAAATCAGGTACGCATTGGCCGCTGTCACGTTCTTGACGTCGAGCGTTCCAAGCACCACTTTCGGATCTGTCAGACCGTTGGCCTTTGCGTCCGCGTCAAAGGCGGCGCCCCACTCATCTCAGCGGCTAAAGCCGTGTCCTGCCCACAGCTTTCGCTATCTCAGGGGCTAAAGCCCTCTCTTAAAACGCCCGATGTGGCACAGCTAAAGCTGTGCCCTTCCGAAAGTCGAATGCTCTCTTTGTTCGTCATACTGAGCGAAGCCGAAGTACCTGCTTTCTTCCCGAAGCAGCACTGCAGCCCGAATGGAAAGCAGGTCCTTCGACTACGCACTGCGTGCTCCGCTCAGGATGACGTTCCTTAAGGAAGGAAGACGTATGAGCGAAAAGGCATTCAACAAATCATGCGCGGTTTGAAAGAAGCCTAGGCCTACATAGAAGACGAACGGCAAGGCTGCAAGGTCACAGCGTACCCAACCGTGGATGTGAAAAGACCAGCCAGCAACGGAATCTTTCGGAAGCTAGCTTTGGGCGGATACATGAGCGATCGCAGTTGTCGTTGCCGACAGCAGCTTCTCGGCAGCAGCAACAGCTTTGCGCATCTCCGCGAATGTAACTTGACTGCCCTGTTTATGCGCAACATCGTGCCGCGATGAAACGGCGTTGTTGTAAGCGGTGACCTCAGAATCTTCAATGATATCGTTTAGTCGCCTCTTGCAGTCGGGACCAAACATCTCCACAAAAGTGGCAATCTCCTTCTTGCCGACGCTTCTGAGGACTCTCTGGCAAGATGCCACGACGAAAGATGAGAGAGCTGCGTCGTTTGCTAAAGCGGCTCTCTCACTCACAATTCGATAGAGTTCCTGCTGCACTTCAGCGCAAAGAACGACCAGCAAGTATTGGGTTAGATAGGATTCGATCTCAGTTCCAAGAGACTCTGTAGCGTCGAGGTGGCGTCGGCAATCTTCGACTGCTGCTGTAGTTCTAATCAGTTTGGCAGCCATGTCTATTCAGCCAGGAACGTAATCGACTTCTTGATTCTGTCCTTCAAGACTTTCTCGTCACTAGTATCACTGGTAATCCAATGGTCAAAGTCCTTGTCATCGACGAGCTTTGCGTACCTAGACTTTAAGTTCACTACGCCCTTCGACATTGCTACTTGTGCAGCGACGAAAGTCGAATCCATCGCAGCGTAATTCAGGCGGCCTCGAAGATGAAATGGTTTGTCACCCAGGGACCCCAACGTGTACTCGAACAACTCGGTAAGATTGGCCTTGGTCTTGTCTATTTCCGCAGCTTTTACCCCATCTTTCATCTTCTTCAAATCAGCCAAATAGCTGTTCAAGAAGCCCTTCATCGGTTTTTTGTATGCATGCCACGAGTTGCATAAAGCCGCGACTCTAAGCACTAATTCGACATCGCGGAAGCGCTTGTCAACTTTGGGCTGACCGATCAATTTGCGCCATGTTTCTAGAGCATTGAGTTCTTCCATGAAGGAGAACTGCGCTCCGCTATAGACGCACTTGCGGATCTCCATTGCGTTTAGGTTTATGCCGCCCGTGTTCAGACGTTCGAATATGTGAAAGACGCTTGAATCGTCATCAGGGTCGAGCTGCTGGATGACAGTCGCTCTGAGGACAGTATCATCCAACTGGAAACGGTCAACTTCATCAAGCTCGTCATAGGTCTTGCCATTCCATTTGGGATGGACATTTTTCAGCCGGAAAATTTTTTCATCGAATTCGTTCTTGAAGAAGCGTACCGCCGACAGGATTCGTTGTTGTCCGTCGATGACCTGTAACTTGTTGGTTTCTCTCTCTTTGTAGAGGAAGACTCCTGGCACGGGAAGGCCAAGCAAGAATGATTCGATAAGTTTGCTAGCTTTGACTTGGTCCCACACATAGGATCGCTGGAAGGGGGGGATCACAAGTTGGTTGGATTTTGACTTATCAAAGTAGCCTTTTAGGGTCAGGTCTGCTGGGTAGTATGCGATCTTGTATGTGAGTACATCTTGTTCTTCCGCTTCCGCTTCTTCAGTGCTGTCTACATCCCAGGTATCGCTCTCGGTCACGTCTCGCTCCGTCAGATGAATCTATAGCATTCCGTGCAGCCACTGTTTTCCAGAACAATCGATGCAGCACCCTTCATATCGATCTGCTCCCTAGCCGCGCACAACCGTTCGCAGATGTAACTCCCGCAACTGCTGTTCGGTAGCCTCACTTGGAGCCTGCACCATCAGGTCTACGGCCTTTGCCGTCTTGGGGAAGGCGATGACTTCGCGCAGGCTGGTGGCGCCGGTTAGCAGCATGACGATGCGGTCGAGGCCGAGGGCGATGCCGCCGTGCGGTGGCGTGCCGTACTCCAGCGCTTCCAGGAAGAAGCCGAAGCGCTCGCGGGCCTCTTCGTCGGACATGCCGAGCGAACGGAAGATTTCTGCCTGCACGTCTTTCCGGTGGATGCGGATGGACCCCGAGCCTAGTTCAAGGCCGTTCAGCACCACGTCATAGGCCAGCGCGCGCACGGCTCCCTTGTCGTTGTAGAGCGCGCCGCTCTGGATGTCTTCCTCGTGCGGCGAGGTGAAGGGGTGGTGCGCCGCGTCCCAGGTCTTGCGCTCCTCGTTGAACTCGTACATGGGAAAGTCGGTGACCCACAGAAAGCAGTAGTCATCGGCGCTGCCCTTTTTGACGAACAGGCCGTGCTTGTCGGCGTACTTCTTGGCCAGTTCCAGCCGCAGCGCGCCCACGCGTTTGGGAATCCACTGCCGGTCATAGTTCCACAGAGCGGGCGTGCCCACCTTCGGCGTAATCACGATGGCGAGGTCGTCCGTCGTAAGACTGTCGCCCTTAAAAGTTACGGAGATAGCGTTCAGGTGCGCGGCAATTTCTTCCGCCAGCGGACGGAACTGGTCTGCGGTGCGCAGGCGTGCGAGGTCCAGGATGTCCAGGCCGCTCTCGCCGAAGAACGCGCGAATCTCGCCCAGCAGCGCCTTGCGCGCGGTGCCGCTTAGCTCGCCCACCTTGGGAATGACAAACCCGTAGACCGGCAAATCCTGCTCGATACGCAGCGTCGTGCGCAGTTCCGGCGTTAGCGTGGCGGACAGGTCGGCCATGTGCGGAAGGCGCATGTCGGGCTTGTCGATGCCGTACTTATGAATGGCCTGGTCATACGTCATGCGCAGAAAGGGCGTGTGGATCTGCTGGCCCGCGGCTTCGAAGGCGGCCTTAAGGAAGCGCTCGGCCACGCCGAAGACCGTTTCCTGCGTGGGAAAGCTGATCTCCAGGTCGATCTGGGTAAACTCCGGCTGGCGGTCGGCGCGCAGGTCCTCGTCGCGGAAGCAGCGGGCAATCTGGAAGTAGCGGTCGAAGCCGCCGACCATCAGGATCTGCTTGAAGATCTGCGGCGACTGCGGCAGTGCGTAGAACTCGCCGGGGTGGACGCGGCTGGGGACCAGGTAGTCGCGCGCGCCTTCGGGTGTGGACCGCGTCATAAACGGCGTTTCGATCTCGAGGAAGCCCTCGCTGGAAAGCTGCGCGCGGATGGCCTGCGCGACTTTATGCCGCGTCAGGAAGTTGGCCTGCATCTCCGGCCGGCGGAGATCCAGGTAGCGGTACTGCAGGCGCAGTTCCTCG
The DNA here is from genome assembly GCA_964250115.1 of uncultured Terriglobus sp. GTDB lineage: Bacteria > Acidobacteriota > Terriglobia > Terriglobales > Acidobacteriaceae > Terriglobus. The sequence continues at coordinate 18,397 of CAXUEW010000009.1, read as the reverse complement.
TTGCCAATGGCGTCTTCCGCAGGCGAAAATGGCGGTGTTTTTGCGTCACTCAGCAGCAGAAGGTTCGAGCAGACCACCTCAATATCGCCAGTGGGCATCTTGGGATTCTTCAGCCCGTCTTCCCGCAGACGAACGGTGCCGATGGTAGCAACGACGAATTCCGGTCGCGCAGCCTCGGCCTTGGCGAGCGACTCACCCGACTCCGACTTGTCGACGACCACCTGGGTGATGCCGGTGCGGTCACGCACGTCCAGAAAGATAAGGTCGCCGTGGTCGCGGCGGCGGTTGACCCATCCCATCAGGGTTACGGTTTGGCCGGCGTCGGCGGCGCGAAGGTCTCCGCACATGTGCGTGCGCTGGTGCTGTCCTAAAAAGTCGAGTGTCACGATGCTTCTATTGTACGAAGGTCAACGGTCTGACGATCGCAGACCAGTATGTTTTGCGATGCGTATCCGCATCTAATCCCAAACTCTCCGCTATCTGACGCAGGAGCGGATCTTTTGAAGCAATGATTCGGGGTTGCATCCCACGCCGATCGCCCCTATGCTAATGCGATATGACTCTCATCAATAGAATTAGGATGTGCTTGGCCGGCCAGCTTTTGCTCAGGGGCGCACTGGCCTGCGCCTGCGTGCTTGCGCTTCCCCTCAGCTTATTTGCGCAGGCCGGCACCCTGTCGGGTCACGTGGTGGATGGTGCGGGCCTGCCCATCACGGGCGTCAGCGTGAGCGTGGTGGGCAGTGCCGGAACTGCAATCACTGACATACGTGGAGACTTCCACCTTTCCGGGCTGCAGCCGGGGCCGGTGCGGCTGCAGCTGGAGGGTCGCGGCTACGCACCAGAAGAACAGGCGGCAGAGATCAAAGGGGACGCTTCGCGCATCACCGTTGAGCTGCAGCAGGTGTCGGCCAGCGTGGACGTGGTGGCCGATCTGCGCGAGTATCACGTGCTGAACTCGTCGATTGCGTCGCGCACGGACGAGCCGCTGATCGACATTCCCCAGTCTGTGCAGGTGTATCCCAACCAGTTGATTGAAGACCGGTCGATCCTGGAAGGCAACGACCTGTTTCGCAACGTCAGCGGCATCAACTTCTCCACGTACAGCGCCATGACCTTTCGCGGATTTACCCAGCGGGAGATTTTGTATAACGGCTCGCGCGGTAATCCGTTCGGGTCGCTCGAAGGCGATGTAGGTAACTCCGGCTTTAGCGTCAGCCAGATCCGACTTACGAACATTCAGCGCGTCAAGGTGCTGAAGGGACCGAGTTCTTCCATGTATGGCTCAGCCGACGCGGGCGGCCTGGTGAATTACGTGACGAAACAGCCCACGCGCGACATGTCGCTGGAGACGCAGTTTCGCGCGGGCAGCTACAGCCAGAAGTATGGCAATGTCGATTTCAGCCGACCGCTGACAAAGCAGGTGTTTTCGCGCGGCGCGTTCTACATGGAGGACCGCGATACCTTTCGCGCCAACACCGGTGCACGCAATACCGATGCGGTGCTGAACCTGCTGTACGCACCCAACGGCAAGCACACCTTTGTGGCGGAAGGTGAGTACATCGACCAGTTGTTGCGTGGGCAGCGGTTGCGCGGCGTGCCGGTAGACAGCCTGGGTAACTTTCTTACCTATACGCGATGGGTGGCAAACGAACCGTCCGACAGGATCAAGCTGGTGAGTCGCGTGTTGCAATTGCGAGGCGACCACAACCTGCCGCGTAACTGGAATGTGAACTACGTCTACCGGCTGGTAGGCTATGAAAACTCTGACAAGTATCACGAGCCACGCACGCTGACTGCGGCCACAGCGACTGGCAGGCTTATGCGCCGCCAGTACCGCAACTACTACCGCGCCAACGACGACTGGGCCTTCACGATCAGCGCGTCGAAGCTGCTGCAGACCGGTATCTTCACGCACAACATTGTCACCGGGTTCGAGCAGTATAACCAGAACCAGGACTTCCGTTTCCAGACCGCGGCTCCCGTGGAAACGGGCGGCACGGTGCCATCGCTGGACCTGTTCCGGCCCGTCTACGGCTTCGCCGATCCATCGAAATACCTGCTGACTGCGCCGAGCACCTACACGGCACACACGCGGCGCACGGGTGTCTTTGGGCAGGACGACATTGCCCTGAATCGCTTCTTCAAGCTGGTGGTCGCAGGCCGGCTGGATCGATTTCACGACACGGGGTTTGCCGATGTCGCGCTGGAATACCGCGATGTGGCGCTGGCGGGCCGAGCAGGGCTGGTGTTCAAGCCGAGGCCTAACTTCAGCGTGTACGCCATGGGTGCCAACAGCTTCAATCGCGCGCCCATCTACGCCCAGGCTCCCGCTGCAAATGGGCCGTTCGGACCGGAGACGGGGCACCAAGTTGAAGTCGGCGCAAAGACCGATCTGCTCGATCACAAGCTGTCGCTGACTACAGCGCTGTTCCGCATCGACAAGCAGAACATCCTGCGCACGGACCCGGCGATGGGACCGTCTGGGAACAATCCGAACGCGGTGCTGGCCACGGGCCGCGCCCGCAGCGAAGGCATTGAGCTTAACGCGGAAGGCTTTCTCGGGTCGCGGTTGTACACAACGGTGAACTACGCATACCTGAACACGCGCATCCTGTCAGACAATACGGCGTCGGCGGTGGGCCAGCGGCTGGCTAACGCACCGCACCACACCGTGGGTTTGTTTGCGCGCTACAACTTTCTGCAGCACACCGGTGCCAGCTTTGGACTGGAAGGCGTCACCAATCGGCAGGAGCCGTATGCGGGCCTTCGCACCTACGGTTATGCCATTGCCGACGTCGGTCTCTACCAAGATTTTGGCAGCCGCGTGCGTGCGCAGTTGCAGGGCACGAATATTGCAAACACCACGTACCAGACCGCTTCGCTGTTTGCAGCGCGAGTGGGTAATGTTCCCGGTCAGCCACGAGCCATTGTGTTCACGATTACGGTCAATCCGCTGCGCCGCTAAGGCCCGGCGTGCATTGTTCTCACGATGATTGCTCCTGCTGGCTATCAGAAAAATTTATCCGGTAGCGACGGAGGCGAGTAGAGTGGCGTGCGGGGAGAAAATAACCATGGCACAGCAGGCAAGCGGATTCATCTGGTACGAGCTGATGACAAACGACATTGATGCGGCGGTTGCATTCTATGGGAAGGTTGTGGGCTGGGACATTCGCGATAGCGGCATGCCACCTGTGGGCCAGTACCTCTTATTTGGCAAAGACGGCAAAGACGTAGGCGGCATCATGTCGTGGAAGTCCATCGGCATGGACCTCGCAACCACTTGGAGAGCGCATGTTCACTCAACCGATGCGGCGTCTGAAGCTGCCGCCGTGGTGCGCGACGGTGGCAAGCAGCAACGTCCGGTGCAGACCATGCCCGGTGTTGGCAGCTTTGCCGTGGTCAGCGATCCGCAGGGCGCGGAGTACCTGCTTTTCCAGCCAGAGCCAGCGGACGATCCGCAGCGCCTGCGACCGGATGAGGTGGGTGCCGTGGGCTGGCACGAGCTTGGAACAACCGATTGGGAAGCAGCCTGGACGTTCTACAGCGAACACTATGGATGGGAGAAGGGCATGGCTGTCGACATGGGGCCGATGGGTACCTACCAGACGTTTATGGCCGGCGATCAGGGAGGCGGCATGATGAACCTGCCACCCTTTCTGCTGGACAAAGGGCACAAGCCGGGCTGGCTCTACTACATTACGGTCGACAGCATCCAGGCGGCGAAGCAGCGGGTACTCGACGGTGGCGGGTCAATTACGCATGGTCCGGCAGAGGTGCCGGGCGGCGCGTGGATCCTGCAGGGTGTCGATCCGCAGGGTGGTGCGTTTGCGCTGACGGCGCGAAGCTGATTGGAGGAGCTTTCTATTTGTCATCCTGGGCGTAGCACATAGTGCGCAGTCGCAGGACCTGCTTTCCTTCGGCTGCAGTGCTGCTCCGGGAAAACAGCAGGTCCTGCGACTACGCTGCGCTCCGCTCAGGATGACGATAGAACAAGCTCCCTTAAGCAGATTTCACATTTGCAAGGCAGCGAATAAGTCTCTAAATGACACCTTGCGCTGCTCGCCCGTGGCAAAGGTTTTCACCGTGGCCTGCTGCTGTGCGACTTCATCTTCGCCAAGGATGACGATATGCCGGGCCACACGATCGGCTGCGTCGAAGCTTTTCTTCAGGCGAAAGGTGCCGTCGCCGACTTCTACGGCAAGGCCGCCGCTGCGCAGGGTGCGTGCAAGGGCGAGTACGGCTGCGTTCTGCGCGGGGTTTAAGGGTGCAATGTAGGCGTCAATTTTTTCCGGCTGTGGTGCCTCACTGCTCTCGACGGAGGCAGATTCAGCCAGCGCCTGCAACGTCAGGATCAGGCGATCTTCACCGATGGCAAAGCCAATCCCTGGAGCCTTGGGGCCGCCCAGCATCTCGCTCAGGCCGTCGTAGCGGCCACCACCCAGCAGAGCATTTTGCGTTCCCAGACCCAGATCCACGGTGAACTCAAAGGTGGTGCGCGTGTAGTAGTCCAGGCCACGCACCAGCCGCGGATTCACGGTATATGGCACCTCGCAGGCGTCCAGCGCCGCCAGCACTTCAGCGAAGTGCTGCTTCGAATTGTCATCAAGATAGTCGGCGATTTTGGGCAAGGCATCGATGATCTCCTGGTCGGCCTCGTCCTTGCTATCAAGCACGCGTAGCGGATTGGTATCGGCGCGGCGTTGGTTATCGGGGCACATGCGATCCTTGACCGGCAGCAGAGCTTCGCGCAACGCGGCCACGTAGCGCGGGCGGTCCGTGCTGCTGCCAACGGAGTTCAGCAGTAATTGCCAGCCCTTGTACTCGTTCGCCGCAGACGCACGCGGTATGCCGAGTTCGTCCAGCAGCGCGGCCAGCATCTCCAGTACCTCCGCATCGCGCAGGGGAGATTCGCTGCCGGATGTCGCAGGTCCAATGACCTCTGCACCGATCTGGAAGAACTGGCGGTAGCGGCCCTTCTGCGGGCGCTCGCGTCGAAACTGCGGGCCAATGTAGTACAGCTTCTGCAAGTAGCCGGTGTCGCCCAGCTTGTGCTCGATATAGGCGCGAACGACACCTGCGGTGTTCTCGGGGCGCAGGGTAAGCGACTGAGGCTTTTCACTGGCGGCGCGGGCGCGGTCTTCCCACGTGTACATCTCCTTGCTGACGATGTCGGTCTCTTCGCCCACGCCGCGCGCAAAAAGCTCCGTCGCCTCCAGCACGGGCGTGCGAATCTCGCCGAAGTTGTAGCGTGCAAACACCTCGCGTGCGGTGCGCTCCACGCGGTTCCAAAGGGCGGTCTCGGGCGGCAGAAGATCGCGCGTGCCGCGGATCGCTTTGACTATGGGGGCCATTCACCCAGTTTAGCGAACGGTGACCTTCGAAGCATGTGTGGTGATATACAAACTCACATGCGCGCATCTTTACCTTCCTGCCTTGTGTGGCTTGCCTTTCTAGCGTCGACATTATTTACTCCTGTTCCCATTTGCGCCCAGGATAGCGCAGGGCTGACGCAGCAGGAGCAGTCCACGATCGCGGCGAGCGTCCAAAGCCTGCTGCGCGAACGGGACATTCCCAGCGCAGTGATCGGCGTTGTGAAGGACGGCAAGGTGGTCTACACGGGTGCGTTTGGCAGCGCTCAGCTTGCACCACGGGTGCCTGCCACCGTGGAGATGCCGTATGGCATCGGCTCCGTCTCGAAGCAGTTCACAGCGGTGGCTGTGATGGTGCTTGCCGAGCGCGGAAAACTGAACCTTGATGACCCTGTGGCGACATGGTTTCCTGAGTTGAAGCATTCGCACGATGTGACGCTTCGGCAGTTGCTGAACCACGTCAGCGGCTACTCCGACTACTACACAGAAGACTTTCTTACGCCGGAGATGGCTGCGCCGACCGAGCCCTATGCTCTTGTGAAGCGCTGGACGGACAAGCCTCTGGATTTCACGCCGGGAACGAAGTGGCAGTACAGCAACACGAATTACGTGTTGGCCTCCCTGATCGTGCAGAAGGTAGCGGGAGTGCCATTCTTTCAGTTCCTCTCTGACAACGTGCTGGTGCCGGCGGGGATTCGCGGCGTTGTGAACCTTGACGGGAACAAGGTACCGGCTGTGCCGAAGAATTACGACCACTTTGCGCTAGGTCCGGCACGCGAGACAACGCGAGAAGGAAGGGGAACGCTGGCCGGTGCTGGGCAGCTTGCTATGCCCATAAGCCAGCTTGCGCTGTGGGACACCGTGGTTCTTCATCGTGACAAGGTTCTGAAGCCCGCAAGCTGGCAGGTGCTGCAGGCAGAGGTCAGCTTGCCCAACGGCTCGGGCACCGGCTACGGCATGGGTTACTTTCTTGAGGCGCACGATGGGCTGCGCATCGTGGGTCACTCCGGCGGTCTAAGCGGCTTCTCAACCCTGAACTACCTCTACCCTGACCGGGACGCTGCCATCGCCGTCGTGGTTAACAACAATACCGGCACTTCGCCTATCCTTCATGCGGTAGAAAAGGTCGTGTTTGCGCCAAAGCCGATAACCGCGCTCGCGGCGAATCCGGCTGCGGAACGCCTGGTACGAACAGCGCTGACGCAGCTACAGCACGGCACCCTTGACCGAGCAATCATCAACAAAAATCTCGCCTACTACTTCACGCCCCGCGTGCTACAGGACTTCCAGACCAGCCTCTCAACCCTGAATGGAATCGTTGGCCTGGAACTGACAGGGAGTGAGACTCGTGGTGGCATGAACGGCTTGATCTATCGTGTCACCGGCTCCGCTGGCACTCCGATCATTGTGTCGATTTACATCACCACGGATGGCAAGCTCGACCAGTTGCTTGTGCGAAGAGCGTACTAAGGTCTAGTGGCGATGCGTCAAATCTATAAGCCGTAAAGCTTCGCCGCGTTCCCGCGCAGCACCATCTCCGCGATCTGCTTCGCGCGAATCATGTCAATCTCGCCATCGTGCAGCATGCCGGTCAGCGCCAGGCCCAACGCTTCACGCGCGGTGCGGTTCGCGATCCACAGCGACTCCTCCCATCCCATCGAGGCACTGTAAGGGTACGCATCGGTACCGTACAGCACCTTTTCCGGGTACATCTCCAGCCACTCTCGCAGCCAGCCCGCAAGCGTGCGCGGAGAAAACAGCACGGCCTGCTGTGACAGGTCCACGTAGACGTTAGGCTTTTGCAGCAGAGTTCCGGCTTCGTGCACGAAGGGCCACGCACCATGCAGCATCACGAAGTTTGTGGTCTTGCGCAGGGCGGGGTCGTTGAATACGCTCTCCAGCAGCAGAGGATTAGCGGCTGTCGCGCTGAAGTAACTGCCTGAACCCTCGCCCGTGTGCAGGTGCACTGCCATGCCCAACTGCCCGGCCAGAAGGCAGACGCGGCGGAACAGAAAGTCCTGCAACAGCTTGTAGTCCGCGCCGGCTGGAGCAGACTTGCCGCGCACCGACTGTTCGTAGACGCGGGCTGCTTCCTCGCGCGAAGGATTGCCGAAGTTAAAGCCGCGCAGGTAGGCAATCTCAAACTTGATGGCTATCGCGCCTTCCTGCCGTTGTGCGCGGAGCGTTGGGCCTACAAAAGTTTGGATGTAGCCGTCCAGCGTTGCAGGGACCGTCTGCATGCCTGCATCGTGCAGATAGCGCTGCATCACCTTGTCTTCCAGCGGAAAGAACTGCGCCATGTCCGGCGTGTCGGCGGCCAGTGCACTGTTGTTCAGTGGGAACAGCAGCGCGTCGTCATACGGCACCCACTGGAAGCGAGGCTTCGCAACTCCGGGGCCCATGCTGACGCGATTCGCCAGTTGCGTGCCGATGCCCATACGATCCAGCACCCAGTTGTCGTAGTTCGCGCCCTCGCGCGCTTTCACTGCAGCGCGTGCCCCGTCCAGCGCTTTCATCGCGTCTGGGCTGAGCGGGGGTGTGCCACGGAACCCCCACAGCGCCTGCCACGCCGCAGCCAATTGCGGATTGCTGTCGCGCAGCGCTACCGGGTCGGTCTGCGGCTCCATGCTGTCGACGGGCAGCGCATCGAAGTCGCGGTCCGTGGTGTTGTTGGGTGGTGGCAGAACGGTGTGCGCGTGGTTGTCGATGGCTCGCACGGAGGCGATGACTCGTGCAACTTCCGGATCGACTGCTGCCCGGGCAGTGTTTGCTTGCGCGCGTGTCTGCGCAGGCAAACTGCCGGTGAAAACGAAGGCACTCAGTACGAACGCAGCGCAGCAAACAAAGCGCAAGGGCATATCCATGCGGTTAGACATTAGCACACGCATGACGCTACGGCATTGCGATGTAGATCGCGGCTTGCTCTGGGTTTACCCGCTCCTGGATCATGGCTTCCACCACGTTCCAAACCGCCGGATCGTTTTCGATCTCGATGTGCGCCTTCATGAACGTGCGTGCAAACCACGGGAAACGGTCGCAGTTGATCGAAGCATTCTTATAGCTGAGCTTCTTGCTGCCCAGGATGGTGGTACGGCGCGGATCGTCGGCAAGGATGACCGCGCGCCCGTTCAGCAGGCCCTCCGACTGGTAGAAGTTCATCGCCTGCTGGACGTTGGCAGGGATCATGTGGTCGTTCTCGCCCATCTTCTGCACGCTGTCGACCTGGATCGTCAGCAGCACGGGCACACCCATGCGGCCCAATGTTCGAGCCAGCGTCACCGTTTCGGACGCGCCCCAGCTATGGCCGTAGATCACCACGCGTGCATTGCGCTTTTCTTCGTCGCTCAGGCTGCCGTCACCGTTTGTGTCGACAAAGTGCACCACGGCCTGCAATGCCTGCCCGCCGTCATGGTTGGCAAAGGTCAACGCCCTGACCGCGCTTGGGTTGCGGCGCTGCAGGTTCTGAGCGATCTGCGCTTCCTGATGAACCATGTTGTCGGCCCGAATGCGACCGCCCATGAAGCCGACGACCAGCAGCGGCCTGAGCCCTGTCTCCGGTTCTCCGTTCCCTGGTAAACCGAAGGACGCCTCCCAGGGCCGAGAGTCAGCGGCCGCGCGAAGCGCCGGGATCGCCGTCAGGAGCACCAGCGTAACAAGGCAAAGATGCAGCATGGGTGCCGGTAGCGATCGTGCTGCCAATTTCATCTGGATTTCCAATAGTCCGCCAAATGGTATCCATCGCTCGGGTCAAATGGCAACCGCTTCACGTGGCAGACTGCGCTTTGCTGTTGCGGGATCAACAAGGCCGGAAGGAGCGGTAGAAGTTACAGCGAGACAAGCCTTCCCCCTCACCGGTGCGGGCCTCTGTGAGGACCATGTCAACTAGACGCGCCGCGCATAGCTGTGGATTATGGAAGGCACTTTCTTTAATTGGTGCATTGCTCTGCTGTGCCGCGACGAGCCGGGCCTCCGTCGCACTGCTGATGGAGGAGCCCTATGGCGAGTTTGGCGCGTTCAACCCGACCGGTCATGAGCAGGTCGCGCGCTCCATCGTGAAGTATGGCCGGAAGCATCCAGAGATACACATGTCTGCCTTCACCGTTCTGCAGGTGCCGGGTGTTTGCAGGCGCGCTTGCGCTTGGCTACCTGTCAGAAGGCAGGTTGCGCCTGCCGAAGAATGCACCTGTCTTTGAGGTTGGCGATGATGCACCGCCAGCCGTAGCGGCAGATGCAGACACGTCAAAAAGCTAAGCGCACTCTACTCGAAGTTCGTCACTGTGATTAACACCGAGATGAGTAAGCGTAAAGGCCGCGTGGTTCAGCGGTGCTTCCTGCGTGTTTTTCCCGCACGGGTACGTACCATGTGTTCTTTTCTACTCGGCTGCGAAAAGAGTACTTGCCATTGCACTATTTGCGGTGCACCATATTGCTGTGTTGCAACCAGTTCCGTAGAGCGTGCGCTGTGGTTGTTGCATCTAACCTGCATCAATCGCTGGAGGTGAACATGTTGGAAGACGATCAGAAACTTTACGCAGCGGCCAAGGATGATTATGAAGAGCCTGAGGCCGATGAAGAAGACGACGAAGACGAAGACCTGGACGACGACGAAGAGGATGAGGAAGACGAAGTCACCACAACCTCTGACGATGACGACGAGGACGGTGTAGTCGACGATGATGATGACGACGAGGACATCGATGACGAAGAAGACCGGGATGACGATCCGGACGCCGAAGGCAAGGACAAGATGCTGCGTAAGGAACATCACCCGGAGACAGCAGCCCTAAAGGCACCGCCATCAAGCCAGACCGATCCCTACACGCCTCCCGATGAGGAGGCGTCTTTGCCTGAGTCGAACAAGTCAGAGTCCTCGGTGGGCGGCACCCTTGATGGATTGGGTTCGGCGTTGAGCGCAGCCTTCAATGACTCTGTCGCAGGTGCAGCGGCAAAGAAAGCTGCTAAGAAGTCCGCGCCTAAAAAGGCTGCTAAGAAAACTCCGCCGCCACCATCTCCGGCGGCTAAGAAAGCCGCCAAGAAGACACCTCCACCACCGCCTCCAGCGGCAAAGAAGGCTGCCAAGAAGACACCGCCACCACCACCTGCGAAAGAAGCCGCGAAGAAGTCTGCACAGCCATCCGCGCCAGCAAAGAAATTTGCCGCCAAGAAGACCGCTGGAAAAGCAGCTTCGAAGCCCGCGACGAAAAAGTTATCCGCGCCCACAAAGAAGGCCGCATCGGTAAAGCCAGCGGCCGGCGCAAAAAAGTCTGCCACGAAACAGCCAACAGGGAAGCGTGGCGGCAATGCTGTCATTAAGACAGCCAAATCTAACCAGCGAGGCAAAACCTTGGCAACCAAAAAAGCAGCACCCGCAAAGAAGACCGCCGCAAAGAAGACTGTCGCAAAGACCGCGGCAAAGAAGACCGTAGCGAAGAAGGCTGTTGCTGCGAAAAAGTCTACGGCCAAGAAGGCCGCCACGAAGACAACCGCCGCAAAGAAGACCACTGCAAAGAAGGCTTCAAAAGCGTAAACAGATCCTCTGGCAACTGCTGTACGCAACACATGTATTCAAGGCAAGCAGAAAGGCCCGGCTCCTCTCCATGAGGCTCCGGGCCTTTCTGCGTCTGCATTTGCGGCGCCCAAATCAGCCGCATAAAGTACTTCTAAAACGAAAAAGACAGGAGCCGAGCGGCTCCTGTCTTTAGAAAGAGTCCTCCTGCGAATTAAGACTTGGCTGCTTTAGCTTCCTTGATCGCGGCCAGCACTTCTTCGCTATGATTTGCAACCTTAACATCCGGCCACACCTTGATGACTTTGCCCGCAGGCGAGATCAGAAAGGTGACACGGCTGGCTGCGCGACCGCCACCGATGAGCGGCACACCGTACTCATCCACGACCTTATGTTCCGGATCTGCAAGCAGCTTGAAGGTTAGGTTTTCCTTGGTGCAGAAAGCCTTGTGGCTATCAGCTGTGTCGAGGCTCACGCCCAGTATCGCGGCGTTGTCTTTGTCATACATCTCTTTGTCACGCTGAAAATTATGCGCTTCCAGCGTGCAGCCGCCGGTAAAGTCCTTCGGGTAGAAGTACAGGACGACGTACTTTCCCTTGTACTGGCTCAGGCTGACCTGCTTGTCTTCCTGTGAAGGAAGGGTAAAGTTTGGTGCGGACGAACCCGGCTCAAGCATGGCACCTGCCGCCGCTGCACTCGCGAACCGGGCTGTCATTCCACAAGCCACGACCGCCGCCAATAACATGGACCAAAGACCTGCACGCTGCATAAACTCTCCCCGGGGAATGAACACCCATCTGCAAGTATGACGCAGCACGGCACCGGCTGACACGCGGCACAAGGTGTTTATTGCGGACGTTCTTCTCCCACGATGCTGATGCCTGCTCCGTTTGCAGCGTGCAGCATGGCTTCCTCGTCGAACAGCAGGGTTCGGCCCGCTTCGATTGCAAGGCAGGTTGCGCCCGCCGCCCGCATGGCTTCAATCGTCGGAACACCGACGACCGGCACATCGAATCGCAGGTCCTGCTTCGGTTTCGCAACCTTAACGACTGTCAGTGACCGCTGAAGCGTTGAGGCGGCGCTCTCCAGCGATCGCATCAACGCACCGGCGCGAGCAATCGTGGCGTCAGTGCCTTCCATTGCTTCTACTGCGACGCAGGCACCTGCGGCGATGACGACAGTCTGGCCCAGGTCGAAACCGGCGATACCACGCGCGACAGTAAGGCCATAGGCGATGTCTCCACGCTCGGTTTCGTTCGGCGCGCGTGCGGTTAGAACGCCTTCGCGAGCCAGCATCGGCTCCAGGTATGCCGTGGAACTGATCAGTTCGATGCCCTCATCACCCAGCACCCTCGCCACCGCGCCTAGCAGCATGTCTGTCGAGCGAGTTCGCAGGCTCAGCAGGAGCTTCGCCAGCCGCCAGTCCGGACGGATCGCAGAGAAGATCTGTTTGTGCCGCACCTGCCCAGCCATAACGGCTTGAGACACGTTTGCTTTGTGAAATGTCTCAATCAGCCGCGACAGATCGCCCAGGCTCATCCAGTGCACTTCCATGCCGCTGTCGGCGACTGCGCGGGCATCCATTTCCGGGTCGGTCTCTTCCTTGATGGCCGCGACCACCACGTGCAAGCCGCGTGCACGTGCCGCGTCCAGCAGCAGGAAGGGGAAGCGTCCGTTGCCGGCGATCAGGCCGAGTCGTTCCATGTGCTTACTCTCGCAGTTGCCTTCAACTCACTTGCTCGTCATCCTGAGCGGAGCACGTAGTGCGTAGTCGAAGGACCTGTTTTCTTTCAAAGCCTCTGTGTTACTCCAAGGAAAGCAGGTCCTTCGACTCGCTACGCTCAGGATGACGAACGAAGGGAGACGTACGGAATTTGACGACGGCGCGAATCGATCAGGCCCCGATCAGCAGCAGCACCCATCCCGCCAGACCCGCGCCCAGCAGCGGGCCAACAACAGGCACCCAGGCATAGCTCCAATCGCTGCCGCCCTTACCCGCGATGGGCAGCAGGGCATGCGCCAGCCGTGGCCCCAGGTCGCGCACGGGATTAATGGCGTAACCCGTGGTTGCGCCCAGTGACAAACCGACGCTCCAGATAAGGCCGCTGACCAGCAGTGGACTTAGGCCGGCAACCGCGCCCGTTGTGAGCACCAGCTTTGAACTCATGCCGCCTGCGACGATGACAAGGACGAAGGTCGCCATCGCCTCGCAGAACAGCGCCCAGCCGTAGTTGCGAAAGGTGGGGCTGGTAACAAAAACACCCAGCTTGCTATCTGCACTTTCCGTCACAGCCCAGTGGGGCAGGTAAAAGATCCACGTTACTGCAGCTCCGCAAAAAGCACCCGCAAGCTGTACCGCCGCGTAAGGCAGCAGCTTGGCAAATGCCTGCCCTTTGATGGCGAAGGCCAGCGTGAATGCCGGACTCAGATGCGCATCAACCGATCCAAACAACTGTGCCACAAAGATGCCGCACAGCACGGCAAGCGCCCAGCCTGCCGCGACGACCATCCATCCAGCACCCTGGGCTTTGCTGCGCTTCAGCGTAACGGCAGCGCAGACACCGTTGCCCAGCAGCAGCAATACAAACGTTCCCATAAACTCGCCCAGCAGCGGGCCGCGTGCAATCAATGTTGTCTCCGTGCCGCAATGTACTTTGCAGGCGAAACCAATCTACTGCGGCAGGTACTGCCGTGCCAATGCCGTAAACGATTCAACCTGATCCGCCTGCCAGGCTTCGTCACGTCCCAGTTCAGCCGCCAGCATCGCAGCAACACGTGGAGCGATCTCCACGGCGGCGCGCGTGTTCAGCAGTAGCGCACGTGTGCGGCGTGCCAGGGCATCGTCCAGGTTGCGCGACATCTCGTTCCTAGCAGACCAGACGATCTCTGCCGCGATGTAAGGCAGGGAAGGGTGCAGGGTTTCGCCCAGCGCCGGGGTCTCGGTGACGAGAGACAAAATGCCCTCCGCGTCGGCACCGTAGACTTCGAGTTCGCCGAGGTCTGTCGCCTCCGACCAGCCGTGTACCTTCAGGTTCGTTGTCACGCACGCCGCGTCCGGCAGCTTGCCCAGCGTGGCCGCGTGGTTGACCGCGTCTTCGGCCATGTGGCGATAGGTCGTCCACTTGCCGCCGACGATGGTCAGCAGGCCGCTGCCGTCAATGTGGATGGTGTGGTCGCGCGACAGGGCGCTGGTCTTCGACGCGTCGCTGCCCGCGGCTTTTACTAGCGGCCGGATGCCGACATAGATCGACAGGATGTCATCGCGCGTCGGCTTGCGGCTGAGGTACTCGCCTGCCGTGTCCAGCACAAAGGCGATCTCCTCTTCCAGCGGCTTCGGCTCGTAGGAGGGCGCGTCGATGGGCGTGTCGGTCGTGCCCACAACGGTGTGGCCGTGCCACGGAATCGCGAACAGCACGCGTCCGTCGCTGGTGCGCGGCACCATAATGGCAGTTTGCGCGCGAAGAAAGCTCTTCTCCAGCACAAGATGGATGCCCTGCGAGGGCGACACCATGGCCTCGGCTTCCGGTTCGGCCATGCGGCGTACTTCGTCCGTGAAGATGCCGGTTGCGTTCACGACACACTTTGCGTTGACGTGGATCTGTTCGCCGGTCTCGCGATCCTCCAGCAGCACCCCGTTCACGAAACCTTCGGCATCGCGTTCCAGCTTTACGGCGGGGCAGTAGTTCAGAACGGTCGCGCCGTGGTCGGCGGCGGTCATGATCAGGTGCGTCAGCAGGCGGGTGTCATCAAACTGGCCGTCGTGATACACCACACCGCCGCGCAAGCCTTCCTGCGCAATGGTGGGCAGGCGCTCCAGCGTCTCTTCGCGCGACAGGATGTGCGACCGGCCAAAGCTGTACTTCACAGCCAGCAGGTCGTAAATTTTCATGCCGATGCCGTAAAAGGGTGCCTCCCACCAGGAGTAATTCGGCACCACGAAGGGCATGTCATGCACCAGGTGCGGAGCGTTCTGCCGCAGCAGGCCTCGCTCCTTCAGCGCCTCCATCACCAGCGAGATGTTGCCCTGCTCCAGGTAGCGCACGCCTCCGTGGACGAGCTTGGTGCTGCGGCTGCTGGTGCCCTTGCCAAAGTCTTCGCGATCGACCAGCAGCGTTTTGTAGCCACGCGTGGCAGCGTCCACGGCCACGCCCGCACCGGTCGCGCCGCCGCCTATAATGACTATGTCCCATGGCTCCGCGCCTTGAGCATGGACGGCTTTCAACATAGCTTCACGATTCATGAGTCTCCTAAAGGTCCGTCGCCCAGTCCACGACAGGAATGAATTGTGATGCTTTGTTTAGCACGCGATCGTGTGTCACCAGGGTGGCTCCAAGCGCCAGTGCATGCGCTGCAATCTGCAGGTCCAGCGCGCCAAAGGCGAGGCCCTGTGCTTCCGTCGCCGCTCGTAGAAACGCATACGATCTTGCCGCCGCTGAATCCCAGGGTACGACTTCTGTATCTTCCAGAAAAGAGTCCATGTGAGTGTGTACCTGGCGATTCCCGAGCGACTTTCGCAGACCGTACCGTATCTCGGCTTCAACGATGCTGGAAACAGCAATCCAGTCTGTCTCCTTATGCTCACGGTATTGCTGGCGCGTTGATGACGAACGCCCGTTTACCACAAATGCAGCAATATTCGTGTCCAACAAGTAATACGTCACGCTACCAAAGCTCACGCTCTCTCGGCGGTGTTCGATCCCGCTCCACTTCAAAGTCGAAGCCACCTTCCGCATCTACGCGTGCAAACAGATCTTCCAACCTCCGCGCCCGCTCTTCGCGCTTCTCCTCGGATTGAGGAAGGTAGGGAGCAACAAACGCAGGCACTCCGGGCGTTAGGTGAGCGTTAGTAGCAATTTCTCGAGATGGCAATGCGCGGAGCGCATCTTCCAGAACGGCTTGCGCAGAGGAATAACGACCCGAACTTAGCCGGTCAGAGACAATGCTTTCCATCTCAGGTGTCAACTCGACCGTCATACTGTTCCTCCTGCTGTATCGTGTGCGTCCTGTGGCGGCCTGTCAAGATGGTCGAAGATCGTTCCACCCCTTTGCTCGTTCCACTGCTTCCTGCCAGCGCGTGTAAAGAGCGCTGCGGTTTACCTGCGGTTGGAATACCGTACCACCCGCCTGTTCGCGCTTGATGTCTTCTGTGCCCGACCAGAAGCCAACGGCTAGCCCTGCAAGGTAGGCCGCGCCCATTGCCGAAGTCTCCAGGCAGGCAGGTCGGCGGACGGGTACGCCCAGCAGGTCGGCCTGCAACTGCATCAGTGTGTCGTTCGCGGTTGCGCCGCCATCGACGCGCAGTTCGAGCAGCGGAGCGGGCGTGTCTGCGTTCATGGCCCGCATCAGGTCGGTCACCTGCAGGGCGATGCTCTCCAGCGCGGCGCGTGCGATGTGCGCCTTGGTGGTGCCGCGGCCCAGGCCGATCATCATGCCGGAGGCGTATGGGTCCCAGTGCGGCGCGCCCAGGCCGGTGAAGGCGGGCACGAACAGGACGCCGCCGCTGTCGGGCACGCCCATCGCCAGCGCTTCCACGTCCGAGCTCTTGGCAATGATGCCCAGCCCGTCGCGCAGCCACTGCACCACCGCTCCGCCGATGAACACGGAGCCTTCCAGGGCGTATTCAGGCTTGCGCTCGACCGAGCACGCCAGCGTCGTCAGCAGGCGATGCTCGCTCTGCTGGAAGGTGCCGCCAATGTGCTGCAGCAGAAAGCATCCCGTGCCATAAGTGTTCTTGGCATCTCCGGGTTCGGTGCACATCTGGCCGAACAGCGCGGATTGCTGGTCGCCCGCGATGCCAGCCATCTCAATGCCCTCGAGGCCCAGCGTGGTGCTGACCGGCCCCAGCTTCTCGCTGGACCAGACGACTTCCGGCATCATCGACCGGGGCACGCGCGGCAGCCGCAGCAACTCGTCGTCCCAGCGGTCTTCCACAATGTTGTACAGCAGTGTGCGCGAGGCGTTGGTGCGGTCGGTGATGTGCCGCTTGCCGCTGGTCAGGTTCCAGATGAGCCAACTGTCAACTGTGCCGAAGAGCAACTCGCCGCGTTCTGCTTTTTCGCGCGCGCCGTAGACGTTATCGAGAATCCACGTGACCTTGGTGCCGGAGAAGTATGGATCCAGACGCAGTCCCGTGCGGCTGCGCACGTCGTCTTCGTTGCCGCTCGCTGTCAATTCTGCGCAGAACGCAGCGGTACGGCGGTCCTGCCAGACAATCGCGTTGTAGACCGGTCGCCCGGTCTCGCGCTCCCATACCACAGCGGTCTCGCGCTGGTTGGTGATGCCCAGCGCCGCAACGTCACGCGGGCGCACACCAGCCCTGCCCATGACCTCGACCGCGCTTGAAAGCTGGCTGGTCAAGATTTCGTACGGATCGTGCTCGACCCATCCTGATTTGCCCTCCGGAAAGATCTGCGTGAACTCATGCTGGGCCGTGCCCACCACGGCACCCGCGTGATTAAACAGAATGGCGCGCGAACTGGTTGTGCCCTGATCCAGCGCAAGAATGTACTCTGCCATCGATTTACCTCTGCCTGCGACAGGCGGAACCGGAGCGATTGATTGCCCACTACAAGGACACCAAGCAGAACCAGCGCTTGTCCTAACATACGGCAGTGCCTTCGAGAAAATGTCGAAGGACGCAGACTCGATGCTTGCAATGGCCTGGCTGCAACGAGTCATCGAGCGGTACGAGCAGATGGGCTTGAGAAGTGAGGCGGAACGCTTGGCGAGGTTTGCGGCGGAGAAAGGACTTGGAACCCCGAAGAACCTGAAAACCTGTAGCGCCGAGATTGCTATTCCCGTAGAAACCATCGAGAGCTACGCGACCAGCATTTTAGGTGACAAGGAACTCGAAGGAGTGCTTTCCCGGCTCGCTGCCTTCTTTCAGCCCGATCCTCAAAATGCGATGGATGTTTGATGCGCGCCAAACGGGACGCATCCTTCCAATCCCTCATACAGATTCAGATCACGCGGATAGACGGCCAGCCAGAAGCCATCATTGGTTCGATAGACGACGATCTAGAGGGTCGGCTGCAGAAGCAGATATCTGACATGCTCATGATGATGAACGGATTGCTCGTCTACATGATGAGCATGGTCTTCATAAAAACTGAAGCCACGCCTCAGGCCATTTGCGACATCCTCTATCGATCGCAGTCTTCGTTGAACGGAGACGTGAGTTCATTCTCCAAGGATTGAAGGCGCACATGGGAGGCGATTACGTGAAATCTATACATGTGCTAGTTCCACAGACCGAGGAGATGGTCCGGAATATTCTGGCTCTGATAGGAGTGCCGGTTTACAAGAACGTCAAGGAGCAGCCCGGTGTGGTCGATGTGAAGAGCATGGGTGAGGTACTGAGAGATGAACGCCTGAAGGCAGCTCTTCCTGACGATTTGTGGCGATATATGACTGTCCTCTACACCGACAGGCGTGGGTTAAATTTACGGAACCATCTAGCTCACGGTCAGATGAGTATCGAGGCGATGAACGTCGCCGTTTCGAGTCGAGTCATCCACAGTCT
>CAXUEW010000008.1:15734-30425 GCA_964250115.1 uncultured Terriglobus sp. | reverse complement strand
GGCAGGCGCTCGACCTGGGCTTCTATCTCTCCTTTGCGGGCAACGTGACGTATAGCCGTTTCCCGTCGATCCGCGAAGCCGCGCAGCTTGCGCCGGACGACCGCATCCTTGTCGAAACGGACGCGCCCTTCCTGGCACCAGTCCCGCATCGCGGCGAGCGCAACGAACCCGCACACACCCGCACCACGGCGGAATTTGTCGCCAACCTGCGCGGCGTTCCCGTGGAACAGCTTGCGGAACAAACCACCGCGAACTTCTATCGCCTCTTCGGCATCCATCAGTAAGAAAAGCATTCGCAAGGGAGCAACATGGCAAACGACAACAGCTTCGACGTGGTCAGCAAGGTAGATATTCAGGAAGTAAAGAACGCGATCGACCAGGCGACCAAGGAAGTGAATGCCCGGTTCGATCTGAAGAACTCAAAGTCCACCATCGCGCTGGAAGGTGACGAGGAGATCGGTTTGGCCTCGCAGGACGAGTACACCATCAAGGCTGTCATCGAGATTCTGCAGCAGAAGCTGGTGAAGCGCGGTGTCTCGCTGAAGAATCTTGAGTATGAAAAGATCGAAGCCGCGGCGAACAGCTCGGTCCGGCAGAAAATCAAGCTGAAGCAGGGCATCTCGTCCGACGTGGCAAAAAAGATCGTCGCTGCCATCAAGGACTCAAAGAAAAAAGCGCAGGCATCCATTCAGGGCGACACCGTTCGAGTGTCCGCAAAGGACCGCGACATCCTGCAGGATGTCATCGCATTGCTTCGTGGCAAAGATTTAGGCGTGGACTTGCAGTTTACGAACTATCGATCCAACTAAGCACGTTGGCACCTGGCACCGCAGAGCCGGCTGATACAGTCAAAAGAAGCGTGAGTGTCCTTCCCATTGCGACGGCAAAGGAAGTCTTCGATTTACTTCGAGACGACCTTGCTGCAGTTGAGCGCGAGTTCGGTCATCAATCCGAATCAGAAGTTGAAGTCATTCAGGACATCGCGCAATACCTGATCTCAGGTGGTGGGAAGCGTATCCGTCCACTGCTTTTGTTGCTTTCGGCAAAGGCTCTCGCATTTACAGGAGCGAGCCGAATACGGCTTGGCGCGGTGGTGGAGATGCTGCATACCGCCACCCTGGTGCACGACGACATCATTGATGAGGCCGAGACACGTCGCGGCAAACCATCGGCCAATGCAAGCTGGGGCCCTGCAAAGTGCGTGCTTGCGGGCGATTGGCTGTATATGCAGTCGTTTCAGACGGCTTTGGAAGAGCGGAACTTTCATATCCTCGACCTGCTGATCGGACTCACCCAGCAGATGGTCGAAGGCGAACTGCTGCAGATGCAGAAGCTTGGTCATCTCATCAATGAGGAAGAGTATTTCGACCTGATCTTCCGCAAGACTGCCATGCTGTTCAAGGTCAGCATGCAGCTTGGTGCGACCCTTGCTGATTCCACCGAACAGGTGGAGCAGCAGCTAGGCGAGTATGGTCGCAACCTGGGCCTGGCATTTCAGATTGTCGATGACGTGCTGGACCTGACCGGCGAAGAAGCAACACTGGGTAAGCCCACTGCCAGCGATCTGCGCGAAGGCAAGGCGACGCTGGCGGTCATCCACGCCCTGGAGCGTGGAACCGGGGCTGAGCGTGAGGCGATTCGTACCGTGCTTGCCGACCGTAACTTCAGCCGGGTAAAGCACAGTGCGATCCTGGAGATTCTGCGCCACCACGGTTCGCTGGAGTATGCCATGGACGCGGCCCGTGCCTACGCTGAGGCTGCGCGGCAGTCCATCGCTGACCTGCCACTTGTGAGCGAGGAGTCTGCGCTGGCGCTGCGTGCCCTGCAGTGGGTACCGGGCTACGTGACGGAGCGGAACCACTAAGCGTCCACTCGCCTTCGACACACCTTGCTGTGCGATCTCTGCGTCTTATCCGTGTCGCACACATTGCGCAGGAGAGAAACACATGGCAATCACG
Source organism: uncultured Terriglobus sp. (assembly GCA_964250115.1). GTDB lineage: Bacteria > Acidobacteriota > Terriglobia > Terriglobales > Acidobacteriaceae > Terriglobus. The sequence goes on along the minus strand of CAXUEW010000008.1, from coordinate 28,467 downwards.
CTTGAAATGGCAAGAACGATCATCCTTGCAGCGGAAAAGAAGGCTGAGGAAATCGGGCAGCCGATGAATGTAGCTGTCGTCGATGAGGGCGGCAACCTGATTGCTTTCGAGCGTATGGCGAATGCCTGGCTCGGCTCCATTGATATCGCACAGAAGAAAGCATGGACCTCTCGCGCATTCGATATCGAAACCGGCGACCTGGGCAAGGCCTCACAGAGCGGCGACCAGTTCTTCGGTATTCACGCCTCGAACGGCGGCAAGGTCATGATCTTCGCCGGTGGTGTTCCGCTAAAGAAGGATGGCAAGGTTGTTGGAGCGATCGGTGTCAGCGGTGGCCTGGGCAAGCAGGACCAGTCAGTGGCAGAGGCAGGTGCTGAGGCTTTCGAGAAGTTGTAAGCGTGTTTCGTTGTAAGCGTGCTTCAAAGTGAAAAGCCCCGGCGCATGCCGGGGCTTTTGCGCTGAACATTAGCTATTTGGTGAAGATGTCCCCATCGTTGTGCGCCTGCCGATTCATGGCACGCTTTGCGGAATCTTCTGCCACGCGGTCAATGTGCGACTGGTTGCCGCTTTCAGGTGTTTCCAGCGAATTGATCCCGGGACGCGCCGGGGTGTCCGCGGTATTGACCTTGTCCTTTGCGATACCTTCGCCTTCACCTGGTGTTCCGTTGCCGGTCAAGCTGCTGCTCATAACGATTGTCACCTCGGACACAATAGACGCCTTGCCGCAGGGTGCGGGTTGCCGTCCTGAACGGATGTAAGCGTGGGTCGTAGCGTTCCTCTTAAGATTCAGCAGCTACCATGCTGCTATGAGGGATTTCCTGGAGGAGGCACGTGCGCTGCACCGGGCGTGCACCGTACTGGACGGCCATGCCGACACGCCGCAGCGCTTTGTGGACGACGGCTGGGACTGGGTAGGCGCTCCGCTGGGCATGGGTCAGCTTTCCGGTGAGACTGCACGCATGGGTGGCCTCCACGGTGGCTTTCTGATCGCGTGGCCCCAACCGGAGGCCTGGTCAGGCAAATTCGCAGAACGTACCGCGGTTCTGATCGAGGGCATCCATCGGCAGGCCCAGCGGCACCCTGAGGCCATTCGCGTCTGCCGCACGGCTGCAGAGGTGCGGGCGGCCCGGCAGGCAGGCTGTTTCGCGGCCATGATCGGGATTGAGGGCGGTCACGCCATCGAAAACAGCCTTGACCGGTTGCGTGACTTTCACCGGGAGGGCGCACGCTACATGACCCTGACCTGGGCCAACGCAAACGATTGGTGCGGATCAAGCGGTGTGGGTGCCAACAGCATGGGACTGACAGAATTTGGCCGGGATGTTGTGCGGGAAATGAACCAGCTTGGCATGCTGGTGGATGTCTCCCACGTCTCCGACGCGGCCTTTTGGGACGTGCTGGAAACTTCGTCCGCGCCTGTGATTGCCTCCCACTCATCGGCCCGCGCACTCTGCGGGGCAGCACGCAACCTGACAGACGAGATGATTCAGGCGCTTGCCGCAAAGGACGGCATGGTGATGGTCAACTTCTTTGCTGCTTTTGTGAGCGATGCCTGGAGGGAAGGTTGGAACGCCATCAAGCCCGCGATTGAAGAAGCTCTGCTGCCTGTGCGCGAGCGATACCGCCGGCAGGGAGAGCCCATGCCGTATTTCGCGGAGATGGAGGTAGAACGAGCTTTCGCCCGCACACTGCCGCCGGTCCCCTTCTCTGTTCTGGTCGACCACTTCGACCACATGTTGCGCGTGGCTGGACCGGCGCATGTTGGAATCGGCTCGGACTTCGATGGCATTGCGCTCTCAGTGGAAGGCATGGAGTCAGCGGCGGATCTGCCAAAGATCACCGCAGGCCTGCTTGAGCGCGGATGGCATGCCGCAGATCTGCGTGGCATGCTGGGCGAAAACCTCCTGCGCGTACTGGCTGAGTCCGAGGCATGTGCAACCGCTTGATTGGAAGCCTCCACGGTGGCCGAGGAGGCTGCGACGGCGTATTCTTAAGCCTGCATGACGTTGCGACCCGTTCCTATCGCCCTTTTGACCAGTGCCCTGCTGGCCATGCCGCTACCGGCACAAGTTGCCCCAAACCGGGTGCCAACTCTCCGGCCTGAAACTACAGCACCTCCTCAGCAGGCAAATCCCCCTCAGCAACAGGTGCCGCCACAGCAGCAGACACCGGTGCCTCCGAAGCCGGCTGAGGATTTGCCGGATTCTCCCGGTGCAGCCGAAGGTCTTGCCGTTCCACCCGCGCCGAATGGGCCATCGGTCGTTTTCGACACCAGCATGGGCCGCATGACCTGCCAGTTTTTTGCGAACGAAAGTCCCATCACGGTTGGAAATTTCGTCGGCCTGGCTACCGGTACCAAGGAGTTCACAGACCCCATCACAGGTGCGAAGCTGAAGGGCGTGCGCTTTTATGACGGCACAACCTTTCACCGTGTGATTGCGAATTTCATGATCCAGGGCGGCGATCGCGCGGGTAACGGAACGGGCGACGGCGGGTTTTACATCAAGGATGAGTTTTCGCCGGGCCTGCGCTTTGACCGTGAGGGCCGCCTGGCCATGGCGAACGCCGGGCCGGGGACAGGTGGCACCCAGTTCTTCATCACAGAGGCGCCAACACCGGAGTTGAACGGCAAACACACCATCTTCGGGCAGTGCGATCCGCACGCGATCCAGGTGGTTCAATCCATTGCGCGGGTCGAAAAGGACGGGCAGGACAAGCCAAGAACGCCCGTGCTGATCAACAAGGTAACCATCGTGCCGGAGGGGCAGCCCATGCCGCCAGAGCCACCTGCTCCGCCCGTCGTTGCAGCCCCACCTATCCAGTAAAGGTACGCTCCGCGCGCCCGTCAGCGCATCAGACAGTTTGCAGAGAGAAAGGGAACCAAACATGGCAGAACGCACACCCGGTACCTACGCCGTCTTCAACACCAGCGAAGGCACCGTCGTCGCAAGGCTTTTTGAGAAGGACGCGCCGGAAACCGTCGCAAACTTCATCGGCCTGGCCGAAGGCACCAAGAAGTGGGAAAGCCGCAGCAAGAAGGGTGACAAGCTCTACGACGGAACCGTATTCCACCGCGTAATCCCTGACTTCATGATCCAGGGCGGCGACCCTGAAGGCACCGGCATGGGCGGCCCAGGCTACAAGTTTGCGGACGAGACCAAGGGCTCACCCCACGGCTTTCAGGAGACGGGCAAGCTGGCCATGGCCAATGCGGGTCCCAACACCAACGGATCGCAATTCTTTATCACTACCGCTCCAACCACCTGGCTGACCGGACGGCACACCATCTTTGGTGAAGTGGTCGAAGGCTATGACATTGTGGAGAAAATCAGCAAGGCTCCGCGGGACGGGCAGGACCGCCCGAAGAAGACCATCACCCTGGACTCCGTCGTGATCGAACGCGCATAGCGGATATGCCGAAGGTAAAGGCTGGACCTGTAGACGGTAAGGCCGTAGCGGGACAACGAGGGCCGGGGAGCATTGGCTGGGATAGTGTTATCTTCCTGGCTGTTTGCTGCCTGACCCTCTTTGCGCGTTTCCGTACGCCGGACCTGTTGCTGGGTTCGTACCAGGATGACTTTTTCTACTACCTAAAAGTTGCGCAGAACATCGCGACGACGGGTGTGAGCACGTTCAACGGCCTGAACCTGACAAACGGCTACCATCCGCTGTGGATGGCATTGCTTGCGTGTCTCTACTGGCTATTCCATGGCACCGCGTTCTTCGTGGCCCTGCAACTTGTCAGCCTCCTTTCTGCCGCGGCAACTTACCTTCTCATGCGGCGTGTACTTCGCTTCTACCTTTCGGACATACCCTCGCGTTGTGGTGCCTTTGCCCTGGGTATGGAAGCTCTTTTCCTGATTCGTTACGGCATGGAGGTCACGTTGACCCTGCCGCTTGCCATGCTTCTGATCTATTTGCTGCTGCGCGATGGAATGCCGCAGAGTGCGGCAAGTGCAACGCGGCTCGGTTTCGTTTCGTCGCTGGTAATCCTTAGCCGGCTTGATGCAGGCCTGCTGGTGGCTCTGCTCTGTTTGGCCTTGGTTCCGCCGCTGCTACGCACAGATCGCTTCGGCCGTATCGTGCTCGCCTTCTGCTGCGGCGTTTGTCCGCTGCTCTGCCTGTATTTTGCGATAAACGTGCATGTCTTCCATCTGCTGACACCGGTGTCAGGCCTTGCGAAACAGATGAAGACCGGCTTTGATTTCTCGCGGGAAACTTGGCTGTCGCTGCTGCCCAACAATCGCATGCAGAAGGTTGTTGTTCTTCCAGAGCTGATTACAATCGGCACCGGCATGGTGGTTGCGCTTTCGCGTCCGAAGGCAGAGGGCAGCGCTGAGCAGAGCCTCGCTTCGCAACGCGTGCTTTGGTGCCTGCTGCTGTTTCCATGCGTGCACCTGTGCACACTAAGTCTGTTGAGCGACTGGAATGTGTGGCCGTGGTACTTCTACTCGCTTTCGCTGGCGTCACTTGCCGCGTATGCCGTGCTGGCTCCGGTCGTGCGACTGCGGGGCATTGTGACCGGGGCCGCCGCTGCGTATGCGTGCGTTCTCGTCGTGTATGCCGCAGCGTACGCGTGGAAGGGGCCAAGTTCCGTCACGGTCTACCAGTCGTCATTGCACGTGGCACAGTACATGGACGCGCATCCTGGCGTGTATATGATGGGCGACCAGGCAGGCACAACTGCGTATCTTTCGCACCAGCCGATCATTCAGACCGAGGGCCTGGTGATGGACAAGCATTTTCTGCAATTGATGCGTGCAGGTACTCGTCTGCCGCAGATCGCGAAAGAGTACCACGCCACGTACTTCGCCAAGATTGGCGGTGCATACCAAGGAAGCTGCATGTTACTGACAGAACCTGCGAACGCCGGGCCGACGTCCCCCATGATGCGCGGGACGATCTGCCATGCTCCGCTTGCCGTGTTCTACCGCGAGGCGGATCACATGCCTATTCGCATTTTCGAAGCTGGCTGGATCCAGTAACTCTGCACGCATACTTCGACTTATACGTAGCTCCCCTAAGATGTTTCGGCGTACTCAAGCTCACGCTTTTGCGTCTCTTTAGGTGACTTGTATTCGGAAGGGCATGGCTTCAGCCATGCCCTTCCGAACGTTGCGTGTGGGAGTAGTAGGAAGTGCCGCTTTCGTTCGTTCGTTTTACTTAAGCTCCAATAAACGTCCAGTGCGGTCGCTCAGTTCGGCCAACAAGGTTGGATCCTCGCTGAGCGAGCGCCCGTAACTCGGCACAAAAGTTCTCAGAGCATCGTCCGATCCTTGCTGGGGACTGAGAATCGTCAGGCCCTTCGCGATCAGTTCCAGCATGATGGATACAGCGGTAGATGCTCCTGGCGAAGCGCCCAGCAACGCGGCCAGTGACCCGTCCGCCGAGCGAACGATCTCGGTGCCAAATTCCAGCTTGCCGCCCTTCTTGGCGTCGCGCTTGATGATCTGCACGCGCTGGCCTGCGATTTCAAGCACCCAGTCCTCGCCGCGTGCCGTCGGGACGAACTCGCGCAACGCATTGATGCGATCTTCCTGCGACTGCATGACCTGGCCGATCAGGTACTTCGTCAGGCTGACGTTGGTCGCACCCGCGCCCAGCATGGCGATCATGTTGCCTGTGCCGATGGATTTTGGTAGGTCGGCGAACGATCCAAACTTCAGGAACTTGGTCGAAAACCCTGCAAACGGCCCGAACAGCAGCTCCCGTTTGCCGTCGATCAGACGCGAGTCAAGGTGAGGCACCGACATGGGCGGCGCACCCAGCGCGGGTTTGCCGTAGACCTTCGCGGAGTGCTGTTCGATGACTGCACGATTCGTGCAGCGCAGCCACTGCCCACTGACCGGGAAGCCTCCATAGCCTCGGCCTTCTGGAATGCCCGACGCCTGTAGCAGCGGAAGCGCTCCGCCACCAGCGCCAAGGAACACAAAGCGCGCCGTGATGCGGGAACGCTTCTTTGTCTTCAGGTTCTCGATCTCGATGTACCAGCGTGTGTCTGGCAGATGTGTCAGGCTCAGCACACGATGCTGCAGGTAGACGCCTGTGCCGTTCTTCTGCAGCGACCCTAGCATCATACGGGTCAGAGCGCCAAAGTTCAGGTCTGTGCCGCTCTCGGCCCGCGTTGCCGCGACAGGTTCGTTCACATCGCGATTCTGCATCATCAGCGGGATCCATTGCCGCAGCACGGCTGGGTCGTCTGAGAACGCCATGTCTTGGAACAGCGGGTTGGCATGCATGGCCGTGTAACGCTTGCGAAGGAACTCCACCGCTTCGGTGCCCGCCACAAAGCTCATGTGCGGAATACCGTTGATGAACCGCTTTGGGTCAGACAACACGCCGCGTTGGACGAGCGAAGCCCAGAACTGGCGCGAGTGCTGGAACTGCTCATTGATCTTGATGGCGCGATCGATCGCGATGGAACCATCCGTCCGCTCGGGCGTGTAGTTCAGTTCACACAGCGCGGCGTGGCCCGTGCCCGCATTGTTCCAGGCATCGGAACTTTCTACCGCGGGCTGCTCAAGGGAATCGACAACGGCGATGCGCAGTGCCGGTGCAAGCGACTGCAGCAGAGTTCCAAGCGTGGCCGACATGATGCCCGCGCCAACCAGCAGGACATCCGTTTCAACGGGCAGTGCCAGAGTGCTTTCCATACACTGCAAGCGTAGCAGTGGCGCTATCGCTTCTCAACGGTACTGACCGGGGACGTGCGGTCATCGGCTATTGCTGCGTTGCACTGCAAGTTAGAAGAACAGAACGTGATGGACTTAGAAGCCAGAACGCGATGGACGCAAAGGTTTCGCGACGGACGCAGGGAGAACATCCGACCTTCGCGTGCACATCCTTCGCGCCCTTCGCGTGCACGTCCTTAGCGACCTTTGCGTTCTGCTTTCCATGGAACCGCAGCTCAGGCGTACTCTGCCGTGGCGCGGTGCGCCCGCTGCATGGTGCTGAGCACGTCCGTGTACTTGTTCCCGCTGCCGGTATTGAAGATGACCACGCGGTCCGAAGCCTTGAGGAAGCAGCTCTCAATGAGCCGGTCGTACGCGGCGGTTGCGGCAGCGCCTTCAGGCGACAGCAGGATGCCTTCGTTCGCTCCCCAGTCCTGAATGGAGGCAAACATCTCCGAATCTGTTTGCGAAAGGACCGTGCCGCCCGACTCGCGCACCACGTCCAGGATGATGTAGTCGCCATACGGCTTCGGCACGCGCAGCCCGCTGGCCAGCGTGTGCGCGTTGCTGAACATCTGTGACGCTTCAGCGCCTTCGCGGAAAGCTTTCGTCACGGGTTCGCATCCCGCGGCCTGCACCGCGATCATCTTCGGCCGTTTGCCGCTGACCCATCCAAGCTCTTCCATCTCAAGGAAGGCCTTCCACATGCCTATCAGGCCTACGCCGCCGCCGGTTGGGTAAAACACTGCATCGGGGTACTCCCATCCAAGCTGCTCGACCAGTTCGTAGCCCATGGTCTTCTTGCCTTCGACGCGAAAGGGCTCCTTCAGTGTGGAGACGTCGAACCAGCCCTCCTTCTCCTTGCGTTCCGCGACGATCTTGGCGCAGTCCGAGATCAGGCCGTCGACCAGCGTCATGTGTGCGCCGTAGGCGATGCACTCGACTTGGTTGGCCAGCGGCACGTCCTGCGGCATGAAGATGTGCGCTTCGATACCCGCAGCTGCGGCATAAGCGGCAAGCGCACCGCCTGCGTTGCCCGCGGATGGTACTGCCAGCTTCTTCAGGCCGTAGTGCTTCGCCATGGTGACGGCAAGCGCTAGGCCGCGCGCCTTGAAGGTGCCTGTGGGATTTGCACCCTCTTCCTTCAGCAGTACGTTCTTGTTGCGGCGGCTGGGCAGCATGGGCGTCCATCCTTCGCCCAGCGTTACGGGTTCAACAGACGGCAGCACCGGCGCGTAGCGCCACATGCTGTGCACGTTCGGCAGGCTGTCGCGAACAGCTGTGCCCTTCGCATCGGACAGGTCATAGCGAACGTAAAAAGTACCCGCGCACACAGGGCAGAGCGTCTTCGGTGTCAGTGCATCTTCGCGGTGGTGACAGCGCGAACACTCCAGATGATCGATCTTCGGCATAGACCTTCAGGATACGGCAGTCGACGCTTACCAAGGCGCTCCAACGCATGGATCCGAAGCGGCTTTAGCCGCCGAGATAGGTCTAGAGAAGCCGCTACGATTACGGCTTCAGCCGCTGAGATTAGAATCCCGGTGGCTAAAGCCGAATCCTTATTCAGCCTTCGCCTATCTCAGCGGCTAAAGCCGCAGGCATGGCAAGGAGTTTCTACAAGGGACGTTTAAGACCTATTTGCAGCCGGGATCTATGCCAGCAATGGCACCTGGTCTTCACGATGATTCTGCGTCTCGATCAACTCCTGGTAAAGACCGCCCGCTTCAACAAGATCTTCATGGGTACCGCTTTCGATCACTCGGCCCTCTTGAATCACGTAAATACAATCCGCCTTACGCACGGTTGAGAGCCGGTGTGCAATGACTATGGAGGTCTTGCCCTTCATCAGCCGGTCGAGCGCCTCGAACACGAGGTGCTCACTGTTTGCGTCCAGTGCAGACGTGGGCTCGTCCAGGATCAGAATGGAGCTGCCGCGGACGATGGCGCGGGCAATGGCGATGCGCTGGCGCTGCCCGCCGGACAGCGTGTCGCCGCGCTCCCCTACCGACGTGTCGTACTTCTGCGGCAGGTAGTCGATAAACTCGGCTGCGTTCGCCGCTTCAGCCGCCGCAATAATCTCGTTATGCGTGGCCTCGGGCCGCCCGTAGGCGATGTTCTCCCAGATGGTGCCGCTGAACAGAACCGTGTCTTGCAGCACAAAGCTGATCTGGCTGCGCAGCGATGCCTGCTTGACCTTGGACACATCCTGCCCATCGATCTTGATGGTGCCGGACTGCGGCTCGTAGAATCGCGCAATCAGGTTGATGAGTGTCGTCTTGCCTGAGCCCGTCGGACCCACCAACGCGACGACCGAACCTGGCTTCATGGTCATGCTCACGTCATGCAGAATTTCCCGATCGCTGCCGTAGGAGAAGGTCACGTGATCGAAGTCGATGCGACCTTCTTTGATCTGGAGATCCTTTGCACCAGGTGCGTCCCGCATCTCGCTCTGGTTACCGATGATCTCCTGGATGCGCTCGTAGCCGATGTCGGCCTTGGAGTAGGAGTCCATAATCTTGGAGATGTCCTGCATGGGTTTGTACATGCCGGCGATGTAGGCGATGAAGATATAAATCTTGCCGCCGGTCATGCCGGAACTGAGTGCCAGCCGTCCGCCGAAGTACAACACGCCGCAGGTGCCCAGAGCCGTGACGATGTTGACGATGGGCACCAACTTCGCCTTGAGCGTGCGTGCTCGTAGCGAGGCTTCGACCGTCTCGAGACTTTCGCCTTCCAGGCGGTGTACCTCGTAGTCTTCACGGGAGAAGGCTTTCACCACGCGAATGGAGCCGAGCACCTCCTGTACCACGGAGATCATCTTGCCTTCCTGTTTGCGCACTTCGCGAGATGCTTTCTTCACCTTACGTGTGTACGTGTACACAATGGCGAACAGCACCGGCACAACGGCAAGCGCAATAAGCGTGAGCTGCCAGCTCAGGTAAAACAGCACGCCGATCATGCCGACGATGGTGGCGATGTCAACCAGGATGCTGAGCAGGCCCGAGACGATGAAACTCTGGATAGAGTCGATATCCGTGGTGACGCGGCTGATCAGGTCGCCGGTCTTGCTGGTGTCGTGATACGCCAGCGAAAGGCGATGCACCTGCGCGTACAGCGTGCGCCGCAGATCATGCGTGACCCACTGCCCTACGCTGGTCGTCGTGTACTTCTCCCAGTACGAGCAGAACGCATCCACAACTGCGATGACGATGACAGCGATGCAGGCAAACAGCAAAATCTGCATGGGTGCCGTGCCCACTGTTCGCTTGATAAAAGCGAAGAGCCAGCCGTGCGACTCCTTGTGTGCAATGACGTTATCCAGCACTATTTTCAGGGGCCAGGGAGTCGCAATGTCGGCGATGCTTTCACCCGCAATGGCAAGCAGACCGAAGATAAGCGCACGGCGGTGCGGCCTTAGAAGATCCTTGATGCTGACCCTGCGCCGGGTACTGTTCTTATCCTGATCGTCTGCGCTCAACGCATCTCCGGGTCCATTTTCACGGCGTCGCCAGGTATAACTCCATATCCTACCGCTTGAGATGCAAGTGCTGCCGTATCTCGCTGCTGAACTCGCGTAACTGCTGGGTGCCTGTGCGGATTGCCAGGGAGGTGACCAGCCCGGTGAAGGTGCGAGAGATGTTGCGGTCGCGGTAGGGGTAGTACGCGTTTGTAAGTGCCGAACTCGAGGCGATAGCTGATATCAAAGACCAATTCGGTGCGCTTCCACCGTTGTCTTTCCGGGTGACAACAACTCGCGTTGCTGCGTAAATGGCCCGCTCCTTTGCCGTATGCTGTGGTCCCAGAACGTAATACCGGGGATCTTGATGGAACAGATTCGAATAAACACCAAAGAAGAAGATGGATTGCGAGGTGTCGCGCAGCGCAGTTGCTCCCAGACGTTCGCCAAAGCCGGCGCTGTCAGTTCCGTAGTGCGGCCGATTATCCATTAAATGGCTGAAACCTGCCGCCACATTCCACGAGGCGAATGCGCCGAGCGTCAACTGTCGTCTGACACCGATCGTGAATTTGTCACCCGCACTGAGAGGCTGCGCCGATTCGCCGGCCTTGATGGTGATGGCATACTTTTTTGCCACTTGCGGACTGACTGGTATAGCAGCCTGCTGATCCAGCGAAGCTCGATCCATGCTGCTGCTGGATCCAGGATCGGCGCGTACTGCCGAAAACAGGGTTCCGGGTGAGTCAGGCAGACTTTCGCCTGCGAGCAACTCAGGAGAAGAGAAAGGTACAGACGACTGTGCATGCAGGATGTGGCCGGACATGATCGAAACTACAAGCAAGCTGCCAAGGGCCAGATTAAAATGCACGTTCGGCATGGGATGGGCGAACTCCTTTTTTGCGTCGTAATCCATCGGACGTAAACGACGGCAATGTTGTTGTTCGGTTGTTGGTGGCATGCCTGTTTAGACGGTCCATCCCGGGAAGGATGTCCAACGGCTTTTTCTTACTGGTTCTGATATCGCTTTTCGGGCTGGAGAAGCGTGCTGCTCCCCTCGACAGGAATCTAAGCCGATAAGACTATGGTGTTCCTCCCGCAAGCAACTGTGTTCCCCAAAAGCTTCACGTCGCGCTTTCCGCGGAAACGTGGCGCGGGCCGTGCACTGCGAGGACCCACAGCACGCGGGCGTTGGCAAATGCCTCATGCCCTTGCCATTTTGCTCTGGCTGCAGGTAATGGTGGCCGTACTCATTGCTCTGCGCGTTGTTCCGTTTCCCTCTTCATGGGGTGTTCGCCCACCGTCTGGCAGTGTGTCCGTTGTGTGCATTTTTCTATCGCTAACCTCCTTGGTCGCGGTGCTGTTGTGGCGGCAACGGGCTGAGGACAGATCGCACGCTGAACTGCTGCATTTGGCATTCCACGACATCGAAACAGGTCTGCCGAACCGCGCTGCCCTTGAGCAAACCTTGACCGGCTGGCTCGAAAAAGGTCACCCATGCAGCTGCATCTGCATGGAACTGCACGGGATTGACATCTCAGTCCAGCAGAACCATGAGCTGCTGCAATCGTGCGTGCTGCAATTGTTTCCATCCGCCACACAGAACATCATGCTGTGCTGCTTATCGCAGGAACGCTACGCACTGCTGCTGTTCGGCCTCTACTCCAGAGATGAACTAAGCCGCTTTGCGGAATATTTTCTGAATGCCGTGGTCTCGCCGCATCTGCCTGAAGGCAGGCTGACTTCTATCAGTATGAGCGTGGGCATAGCGTCCGCGCCGGGCGATGCCAACGGGAGCACGTCTCTGCTGGCTGCGGCCAAACGGGCAATGGCCTCAGCGCGGAGCGACGACGGCGACCAGTTTCGCTTTGCCGAAGACTTGCAAAGCGCAGACCAGGCTCGAACCAGCTTGATCTCCGGTAAGCTGCAGCGTGCCCTGATCGGTAATTCTTTACAGCTTGTTTACCAGCCCATCTACAGCAGCGCAGGACAGATGGTGGCGGCAGAAGCGCTTGCGCGCTGGTACGACGTTGACGAGGGTGAGATTTCACCGTCAGAATTCATACCAATAGCTGAGGCAACAGGACTGATCGTGCCGCTGTCGAACTGGGTTCTGCGCAAAGCCTGCCTGCAAATGGCACAGTGGCGCTTACTGGGTACCCCAATCCAGCGGATTGCTGTCAATGTTTGCGTAAAGCAGGTATGCCGCAAGGACTTCATCGAAACCGTGCAACGCACGCTGCGTGAAACAGGGTTGAACGGTGCCTGCCTGGAACTGGAAGTTACGGAGGGTGCACTGGCCACCGACGTAGGTGCGGTTAACCGCAACCTGCAGGCGTTGCGCAAGACTGGTGTGCGCATCTCCATTGATGATTTCGGCACAGGCTACTCCTCACTAAGCCGCGTACGTGAGCTGAATGCGGATGTGTTGAAAGTCGATCGCATGTTTACGCAGGCCGCGACTGAATCCGAAGGCGGTGCCGCCATGTTGCAGGCCATCATCAACATGGCACATACAATGCAACTTTCGGTGATCTCCGAAGGCATCGAAACCGCTGAGCAAATGAATCTTCTTCGCCGGATGGGTTGCGACGAAATGCAGGGC